>SZPD01000126.1 GCA_030263515.1 Anaerolineae bacterium CFX9
TCTCAACCTGAGGCGCTATGATCCGGCGCGCTCATTCAAGACATGGCTGCTGACGATTGCGTCCAATCACAGCATCGACCGGATCCGGCGGCGGCGCGGCGTTCAGCTCTCGATCGAGGATGACCCGCTGCCCAACCTGACGCTCAGTGACGACACGCCGGAACCGGCAGACATCACCCTGATGAACGAGCGCAGCCGCGAAATGCAGGCGCTGCTGGCGACACTGCCCGCCGATTACCGTGCTGCGGTCGTCCTGCGCTACTGGTATGACTATTCGTATGTCGAGATCGCCGACATCCTGGACACCACCGAAAGCGCGATCAAAAGCCGTTTGTTCCGCGCACGGCAGATGCTGGCGGACACGCTTGGAGAGACGGGCGCGCAAAGCGCGTTACTGGAGAAAGAATGATGGCGACCCCCAATGATCGCGATCGCGCGCGGCGGATGCGCCTGATGCAGGAAGCCGTCGATGAGCAGTTGAGTCCGCGTCAGACGCAGGAGCTGCGCCGCCGCCTCGAACTCGAACCCGATGCGCAGACGGACTATGACCGCCTGCGGCAGGTAGACGAAATGCTGCGCACGGCTCCCCACGAACGCGCGCCGCAGCAGCTAGCCGTCAAACTGATGGCGCGGCTGGCAGAGTCGCTGCATATGGAAAATCTCTCGCGCACGGCGGGGCTGGCACTGGCGCTGGCGCTCACCCTGGTGACGGCGGTGCTGCTGCCGCTGCTGGCAGGCATCGGCTGGCTGATCCTGAGCACGATCGGCAATTCTGCTGCGCTGAGCGCCGCGCTCGGACAGCTTGCCGGGCTGCTGGCGATGCTGATGAACGGGCTGGAAGGGCTGGTACAGGCAGCCCGCGGCGTCCTGGAAGCGTATCCCGCCACGCCTGCCGCCCTGATACTCATCCCGGTAAGTTTGTTCGGTCTGTGGCGGCTGCGCAGCACCCAGCGCAACAAGTAAAGGTCTGCCGACGATGAATCCGCGCCTTCAGCCCGCCCCATTCCCCACACGCCGCGCCCTGCTGATCCTCGCCGCAGGCTTCATCGGGCTGCTGCTGCTGGGCTGGCTGGTGCGCGCCTGGGTGACGCCGCAAACCGAGAACCTGATCTCGCTTGAAGGCATCTACGTTCAGGAAAGCTACCGGCTGGCGGGCACGCATGAGGACGATCTGGTCGTGCTGGCGACGGGCGTTCAGCTTGATGCAGGCTCCCGCATCCACGGGGATGCCTCGCTGGTCGGCGATCGTGTCGTGGTGGAAGGTGAAATCGACGGCGATCTGACCGTGATCGCAACGACGATTGAGGTGACGGACAGCGCGGCGATCGGCGGGGATGTCGCGCTGATGGGCGAAACCATCCGGTTCAGCGGGCGTGCCGGCGGCGATGTGCAGGCGACCGGTCGATCCTTCATCATCGGGGAACGCGGCACTGCCAGCGGAAACGTCCTCGCCTGCGCCGAGACGGTCGAAAACCGTGGCGACGTGCGCCTCGCCCCCTGTGAGGAACGCCAGCGTTTCGCTCCCTTCGCCGCCCTGCTTGACCTGCGCGACGGGCTGCCCCTGGCATCGATGCTTTCATCCAGCGCGTGGACGATCGAAAGCAGCCTCGGCAGCGCCCTTCAGAACGCCTTCATGCTCGCCGGGCTGTCTGCGCTGGCGGTTGTGCTGTTCCCGCGCCAGCTCAACAGCATGAGCAGCGCGCTGCGCCGCCGCCCGATCATGTTCCTGATCGGCGGGATCACCCTCAGCGCGTTTGCCGTTGGGCTGGTGATTGCAGAGATCGTCCTGCTGGCAGCGCTGCCACCGGTCGGGCTGCTGGCGCTGCCCCTGCTGCTGCTGGCGCTGCTGGGGCTGCTTGTGCTGGGCATCGCCGGGATGATCGCCGTCTCGGCAGCTTTTGGCGGCTGGCTGCTGGCACGCCTGAACCGCGAAGCCCCCGCCCTCATCAGCGCCGCGCTCGGCGGGCTGATCCTCAGTGTGGGGTTGTCGGCGCTCGCCTTCCTGCCGTTCGGCGTGATCTTCAGCGGCGCAGCAGGGCTGATCATCGGCATGTTCGGGCTGGGCGCGGCGGCTTTCACACGGCTCGGCACGACACGCTGAGCCATCCCGCAGCTCTCTTTTCCCTCAGTATTTGTCCAGCGCATAGCGTGTGAGCAGGAAAAACCCCGCCCAGCCATCATAGGGAACCAGCGCACGGAAGAAGCGCTCCATCACGTCAACCTCACAGCGCCCCGGCAGCCCGAAGATATAACGGTTGACCGCCGCCCGCAGCGCCACGTCTGCGCCGCCCACGTTGAGCGATATGCCCGTGGCGCGGAAGATCGTCCATGCCGCCGTCCAGTGTCCGACGCCGCTGATCCGCAGCAGCGCCTCATAGAGCGCCTCAAGCGGCTGATCGCGCAGGGCTTCAAGATCGAGCGCGCCGGAGTCGATCAGCCGCGCCACCGCAATCAGCCGCCCCATACGAATTCGCGTGATCTTCATCGGCGTGAGATCGTCTGTCGTCAGCGCGGCGATCCGTGCGGGCGTCGGGAAAGCATAGTACGTTTCGCCATCATGATGCAGCGCGTCTCCGTAAGTGCGCAGCAGCCAGCGCTCGGCTGCCTGCGCCATACTGAGCGCGATCTGCTGTTCGATCAGCGTGGATGCCAGCGACTCCCAGAGTGAGTCAAGCTGGAAGGTTCCCAACCCGCGCAGCAGCGTGAGGGTCGGTCGCAGCCGCTGATCGGCATCTGCCAGCGCCAGAAATGGCGTCAGATCCTGCCCGACATTCAGCCAGCGCTGCATCCGCTCTGCAAAGGCAGGCGCGTCCACAGCGCCGCTCGCCGCGATGAGATGGGCGCTGACGGCGGGCTGTCGAGAGTCGCCCGCGTCCTTCAGATCGACCAGCGCCAGCGCTCCATTGAACCGTGCCAGCCGCCGGTAAGCGCCATCAGGCCTGACGCTGCCGAAGACGGAATAGAAACGGGCGCAGGCGGCAGACAGGGCAAAGCTGTACGGTGGCGTTTTCGCAAAAGTGTGCATACCGGCTTCAAGGGAGGTATCAGCCTCAATCCCTCACGGGCTGAGCGGAGGTGACTGCCTCTCTGTCCCTCTCCAACACAGGCAGAGGGACAGCTTGCGCAGCCAGCAGAAGGCAGGGCTAGATGTAGCGCTCGCGGATCGACGCGCTGGCATAATCCAGGATCGAGACGACGATGGCAATCGCCAGCACTGCCACGCCGGCATCACGATAGCGCAGCAGGTTGATCTGCTGCTGGAGCAGGAAGCCGACACCGCCGCCGCCGACAAAGCCGATGATCGTGGACATGCGGACGTTGATATCCCAGCGATACATCGTGAAGGCGATGTATGGCGGGATGATCTGCGGTACGACGGCGTACATGATCGTCTGCAGGCGGTTAGCGCCGGTGCTTTCGAGAGCTTCGATCGGGCCGCTGTCGATGTTCTCGATCTGCTCGGAATACAGCTTGCCAAGTGAGGCGATGCTGTGCAGCGTCAGCGCCAGCACCCCCGCAAATGGACCGATCCCCACCCAGACCACGAATACCAGACCCATGATCAGCGGCTCGATCGAACGCAGACCGTTCAGGATGGTGCGCGTCACATTGTAGAGCACCGAACCGACCGGGAACGCTGCGCGCGTGCCGCCGATCGTGCCGCCGATCGCGCCCAGCACTGCGCCGATGCCCATCGCTGTGAGGACATAGCTGGAAATCCCCATCCCCAGCAGGGTGACAGCCGCATCCTGCGGCGGCAGCGTGCCTTCGATCATGGCGCGCCCGACGTTGAGCAGGGTGAAGGTAATGGCGAAGACGATCAGCCCGCTGATCCAGCTCATGGCGGTCATCACCGCGTTATCCGTTTGCGTGGCGCGGCGTCCACGCATTACCCGGCGGCGATAGACGGCGGGCAGCAGCGAGCCGCCCAGCAGACCCGCCACGATCGGCGTCAGGATACCCAGCCACGCCGCGCCCATGCCGATGCTGGCGCAGAAGCCGAGCAGGATCGCCCCTGCCAGCCCGCCAAGCAGACCGCCCAGGATGTGGGAGGTCGTCGCCGAAACAGTTTTCAGCGCGTCAATCGTCAATGCTGTGCCGATGCTGGTCAGCGTAAATGCGCCGAGGACCGCGCCGATCAGCGGGAGCGTCAGCTCGATCAGCCGTCCCAGCGAGCCAACAAAACTGCCGAGCAGCCCCGGAATGCCTTCCGTGAACGTCCGCGCCGCCAGCAAGCCCAGCCCGCCGAGCAGACCGATCACGAAGATCCCGACGATCGCCACCAGCAGGCTGTTGATCACCGAGCGCACGATCTTTTCGACGCCGGCGCTGTCATCCGGCAGGCGGCGCGTCGCAGCGACAGCGCCGATCACCACCAAACCCGCCGCCGCTGTTGCGCCCAGCCCGCTGCGCGCCAGCGTGAGCGCGAAGCTGCCCAAACTGGTGAGCAGCCACCCTCCCAGCAGTGCGCCAAGCGGCAGCAGGGTAAACATCACCAGCAGATTGCCGAGTGACATGCGCACTGGTTTCATAAGGTTGTGCGCCGCGAAAAAGCTGAGGATCGCCGACGGCAGGATCGAGATCACCGTGGCGATCAGCGCCAGGAAGATCGTCTCGACCATCTTTGAAAGCACTTCGCCAGTGGTATTGCTCAGGCGCGGCAACCCTTCCGGCACTGCCTGCTGAATTTCGATCTGATGCGTCTGCCCTTCGCTGCCGCGGATGCGCGGCACTTCGATCGTGATCCTGAATGTGCCCCCGCTGCCGATGGTGAAATTATCCTGACCGGCAACCTGGCGGATACGCCGTTCGCCATTGCCATCGATCCAGGTGGCGCGCGCCAGCACATTGGAACCAAAGTTGTACCCCGTCACTGTGACGGTTTCGCCCGCGCTTGCGCAGGATGGCTCGACCACGATATAGGGTTCACCCTCTGGCGCGGCAGCCGAAGCCGGCGGCGCGCTCTCTGCGCCACAGCCCACCACGATCGGCAGCGCATAGGCCTCAAGCTGGTAATCCTGCGTAAAGACGTTGGGCGAAAGCAGCTCTCGCAGTGCATTGCCCACATTCTGCTGGCGAATCGGTTCCTGTGGGCGTTCCCAGTTGATCTGCGTCACCTGCCAGCCGAACGAAAACAGGACAAGAACGATCGCGATGGCGATCAGGATCAGCGTGCGGCGCAGGGCGGCACGCGCCCGCGAAGGCGGTTGATTCGCGGTGTTTGGCGCTTGCGTCATGCGGGGTACTCCTGGAACACGGTCTCGGCGGGTGACCGGCTAATGAATTTCGACCTCAACGGCGTCTTCACCGTAAATCTGCTTGAAGCGCACCTCATCAATATCGCGCGGCGGCCCGTCATACTCGATACGTCCATCCTTGAGCGCGATCACACGATCGGAATAGGCGCGCGCCAGGCTGAGGAAGTGCAGGCTGCACAGCACCGTCAGCCCGTCTTCCTTGTTGAGCAGCTCCAGATATTTCATCACCGAGTGCGAAGTCGCCGGGTCAAGGCTGGCGACAGGTTCATCCGCCAGCATCATCTCCGGTTCCTGCATCAGGGCGCGGGCAATGCCGACGCGCTGCTGCTGACCGCCGCTGAGCGCGCTGGCGCGGTTGTTGGCTTTTTCGGGGATGCCGACGCGCTCCAGCGCCGCCATCGCCCGCTCGCGTTCCTTGCCGGGGAAATAGTTGATCAGGGAATAGATGGGGCTAAGGTATCCCAGCCGCCCGCTCATCACGTTGGTCATGACGGACGAGCGCTTGACCAGGTTGAACTGCTGGAAGATCATGCCGATCCGGCGGCGGATCTGCCGGAGTTCATCGTCGGTGGCGGCGGTGATATCGATGCCGTTCCAGACGATGCGCCCTTCGGTCGGGTCGATCAGACGGTTGATGCAGCGCAGAAGCGTGGATTTGCCAGAGCCGCTCAAACCGATGATGGAGACGAACTGACCTTCGGGGATTTCAATGCTGATGTTGTCGAGTGCCTTGAAGCCGTTGTCGTAGATTTTTGTCAGATTCTGGATGGTGAGCATAAGTCCATACAAAGAAATAACCCCTCTCCCGAACACACGAGAGAGGGGTGTGAAAGTCAGCGTGGGATCAACGGAAGATGTCAGCTTCGGTCAGACCGAGGACCTGGAAGCGCAGGCGCACCGGGTCATAACCGGCATCCGTGATGGGGGCCAGACCGCTCCAGCCGTAAAAGTCGCGGCTGCCGATCGACTGTGCCCATGCTTCGGTCTCTGCGAAGTCATAGAGCGCTTCCATGATCTGCGCCTTGAGGTCTTCGGGGAAATCGGGGCCGAAGCTCAGCGTGTCGTTGGGGATCGGCGAGCTGAGGCGTAGGATGCGCACCTGATCGACGACATCGGGCGCGGTCTCGCGCAGGTTGGCACGGGCGTCGAGGATTTCGATATCGCCCACGAACAGCGCGCCGTTCTCGCCAATGCGCGACTCGTCCACGGTCAGATCATACGGCTCAGGATTGTCGCCGATCTGCCAGGGCGCGCCGGGAACCAGCGGCGGGCTGAAGAAGGTGGTCCCGAAATCGACTTCACCGCTGTAGACCGCCTGGACGACCTGGTTGTGACCACCGGCCTCAACGCGCTCGCCGGGGGTGATGCCCGCCGCCTGAAGCTCAACCGCAGGCACGACGTAGCCGCTGGTCGAACCGGCATCGGGGTACGCCCACGAACGACCTTCGAGATCGCCGAACGTGTAGATATCGCTGTCGCGGCGGATGATGTACGCCGCCCAGTAGACATTCCAGCCGTTGCGGACAGCCGCCGCCGCCACCTGGACGCCGCAGCGGTTGTTGGCGATGACGTAACCGGCTGCCGGGATGAAGCCCATTGAGCTGTCCGGCGCAGCGCACATCGCTTCAACAGTCGCAGCATAGGATGTGGGAACTGATACTTCGAAGTTCAGACCGGTCGCCTCTTCAAGCGCCGCTGCCATGATCTCGCCGCCCGTGGTGATCACCTGAGCTTCGACCGACGGGACGAAGAACACCTGAATCGGGTTCGATTCGCTGCCCAGGTCACCCTGCGCCATCACTGCCGAGAACGACAGCGCCGCAGCGAGCGTGACGATGAGCACCGCAAGGGTAAGTTTTCTGACGCGCATTGAATTCCCTCTCCTGATTCTGGACTGAAGAAGCCGTTGTTTTAAACCGGCTACAGGATATTAAGTCGCCAATATTAAATGAATGTTAACTAAATGGCAAGAAACCCGCGCTTGTCAGCGAAAGCTGACCTGCCGATAATCAGGCGGCACTTTATGACGACAGCGCATTTCAGGCGAAAGGACTATCGACTGCATGAGCGCACCGGTGATCACGGCAGCAGCGCCCACCCTGCGCCAGCGGCTCGTTCGATTCCTGCGGTCAGAATTTGTCCGCTATGTGCTGGCTGGCGGCGTGAGCACAGTCGCGACCTACGGCGCTTACCTGCTGATCCTGCCGCTGATGAACTATCAGCTCGCCTATGGGCTGACGTATGTGGCGGGCATCTTCCTTGGCTACTGGCTGAATGCCCGCTATGTCTTCCGGCAGCCGCTCCAGTGGCGCAAGGCAGTGCAGTTCCCGGTGATCTACGTCGTCCAGTACGGGCTGACCGTCTTCTTCCTGTTCCTCATGGTCGAAGTGCTGCGGATCAGTGAACAGATCGCCCCGGCTTTCGCCATCACGCCGACCGTGCCTTTCACCTTCCTGCTGACTCGCTTCCTGCTCAAACCGAGACGAACGCCCGCCGCGCCCTGACCTTTTGCTGGCACAAGGCTTTCCCTCACACGCAGCCCTCACCACCGCCATCGACCGCGATTTCTGCTACAATGCGGTACATTCGATTCTGCTAGTAGCTCATCAGGAAAACGAACTGTGACGCATACGATTGCTGTCCTCCAAGGCGACCAGACCGGGCAGGAACTGCTCGAAGAAGGTCTGCGCGTCCTCGATCCAGCCGTCACCCGCTGCGATCTGCTCTTCAAGACCTTCGATCTCTCGCTCGGCAACCGCCGCGCGACCAAAAACCAGGTGGTTCATGATGCCGCCGAGTTCCTCACCCAGCAGTCGGGTCTCGGTATCAAAGCCGCGACGATCACGCCGCCGGAAAAAGGCGATGTTGGCAGCCCGAACGCGCTGCTTCGCGAGCTGATCAACGGGCAGGTGATCCTGCGCACAGGACGCCGCATCCCGGCGGTCCGCCCGATCGCGCCCGTTCACGCGCCGATCGCTGTCGTTCGTATGGCGGTCGAGGATGCCTACGGCGCAAAGGAATGGCGCGAGGGCGAAGGACTGGATGAGGTCGCCTACAGCACGCGTCGGCTCTCGCGCCGGATCTGCCGCGCAGTCGCCGAATTCACCTTCCGTCATGCCCGGCGCACCGGGGCAAAGGTCTTCGGCGGTCCCAAGTTCACCGTCAGCCCGGTCTACGAAGGCATCTTCAAGGAAGAGATGGACGCCGCCGCCGAGCGCTATCCCGATGTCCCTTACGATCCGCAGTTGATCGACGCGACATACGCGCTGCTGCTCGAAACGACGGGCGAGGCGCTCGTCATCCCGGCGCTCAACCGCGATGGCGACACGCTCAGCGACCTGGTGCTGAAGATGTTCGGCAGCATCGCCGGCGCGGAGTCGATCATCCTCTCGATGGATGAAAATTTTGAGGTGCAGACCGTGCTGACGGAAGCGCCGCACGGCACTGCGCCCAGCCTGGAAGGCAAAAATATCGCCAACCCGATGGCGATGATCCTCGCCGGGGCGGCGCTGCTGCGCTATATCCCGACGCCTCAGGCATCCACCGCCAGCCGCGCCATTTATGAGGCGACGATGGAAGCCATTCACAGCGGCGTGCGCACCGGCGATCTCGGCGGTCACTCCAGCACGACCGAATTTACCGATGAGGTGATCCGCCGCGTAAAAGGAAAACTGGAAGTCTGGGAAGCGCTGGGTGGAGAAAATAACCGCACATGAAAACGATCCTTCTGTTTGGTGATTCGAATACCTGGGGTTTCACGCCGATCACGGCTGAACGCTATGACGCGCATACGCGCTGGGGCGGCGTGTGCCGCGATGTGCTCGGCAGCGGCTATCATGTCATCGAGGAAGGGCTGGGCGGGCGCACCACCACCTTCGACGACCCGGTGGAAGGCGGCGAAACGCGCAACGGGCTGAAGTATCTGATCCCGTGCCTCGACTCGCATCGCCCGCTCGATCTGGTGGCGATCATGCTCGGAACCAACAACCTCAAGCAGCGCTTTGCCCTCTCCGCCAGCGATATCGCCCTGAGCGCGGGCCGCCTGGTCGATGCCGTGCTGATGAGCGGGGCAGGCCCCAATGGTCATGCGCCGCACATGCTGCTGATCTGTCCGCCGCCGGTTGCCCCGCTGGCTGGCACGCCGTTTGAGCTGATGTTCGAGGGCGCAGAGGCGAAATCCCGCCAGCTCTCGGCACACTACCAGCAGATCGCCGCATTGAAGGGTATCAACTTCTTCGATGCGGGTTCGGTCGTGACCAGCAGCCGTCTGGATGCCATCCATCTCGACGCCGATCAGCAGATCACGCTGGGCGGCTCGGTTGCGCTCGTCATCCGCAAAATTCTGG
Source organism: Anaerolineae bacterium CFX9 (assembly GCA_030263515.1). Taxonomy (GTDB): domain Bacteria; phylum Chloroflexota; class Anaerolineae; order Aggregatilineales; family Phototrophicaceae; genus Flexifilum. Next base: position 9,605 of record SZPD01000126.1, read on the forward strand.
AAGGATAAAACGGTCGATGACTCGTCTGCCCGTCCGTGAAATCGTCCTCTACAAGAGTGGAATCGGCTTCTTCGTCCGGGCAGGGGAGCATGGGGACGATTCGGTCACGCTGACTTTCCGCGCTGATGAGATCAATGATGTGCTCAAGAGCCTGGCGGTGTTCGATCAGGCAGGCGGGCAGGTGATCAGCATCGGTTACGATACGCCGATGGACGCCGCGCACCGCCTCAGCCTGAGTTCGATCCACTTGTCGGATGATCACAGCCTGCGCGATCTGCTGCGTGACCTGCGCGGGCGGGATGTCACGCTGATGGTCGAGCGCGTGCCCGGTGAAGTCAGCCCCGTGCGCGGGCGCATGATCGGCGTAGAGGTCGAGACGCAGGATCATGGCGAGCGCGTCGTCAGCGTCAGTCTGCTGGGTGAAAGCGGCATCACGATCTGCCCCTGGCCAGCGCTGCGCGGTGTGACACTTCATGAGTCCGTCGCACACAATGACCTCACCTATGTGCTGGAAACCAGCGCAGGCGATGATCCGCGCCGCAGCGTCAGCGTCCGCCTCAGCCCCGCGGCAGAGGGTAAACCGCATGATCTGATCGTCTATTATGTCGCCCCAGCGCCGACATGGCGTGTGAGCTACCGCATCGTCGCCACCACCAGCGCCGACGCGGCAGGCGGCAAGCTGATCTTCCAGGGCTGGGGATTGTTCGACAACCGGCTGGACGAAGATCTGGAGGAGGTGCGCATCACGCTGATCGCGGGACAGCCGATCGCCTTCATCTACGATCTGTACGACTCGTACATTCCCCACCGCCCAACGATCCGTGACGAAGCGCGCACAGCCGCCGCGCCGGTTGAGTTTGAAGGCGCGCTGCTGGATGCGCCTGATCACCAACCCTCGATGATGATGGCGAGTATGCAGCCGCTGAGCAGCCCGGCGCGCCTGCGAAAGGAAGCCGCGCCGCTGTCGCTCAGCGCCACCCCCACGGCGGCGACCGCCCTGACGAAGGATGCAGGTGAATTCTTTGAGTATCAGGTCGCGCTGCCCGTCAGCGTGCGCCGTGGCGAAAGCGCACTCGTGCCGATCCTGCATGTCGAGCTGCCCTATCAGCGCGAACTGATGTACAACGGGACGAAGCTGGAAAAGCACCCGGTCGTGACGATGCGCTTTCGTAACAGCAGCGGGCTGACGCTGGAGCGAGGGCCGGTGACCGTCATGGAGGACGGGGCTTACAAAGGCGATGCGATCGTGCCGTTCTCGCGTGACAGCTCGGAAGTATTCCTCGCATACGCGGTCGAGCTGGGCATCACCGTGACCGAGACTCACCGGCGCACCATCCACAGCATTCAGCTCAGCGTGGTGGAAGGATCGCTGTTCAAAAATGAGTATGTGCTGCACCAGACCCACTACGATCTGACGAACCGCACCCCACGGGAACAGACGATCACGATTGAGGCGCAGAAGACCGCCGGGTACGAACTGTTCGACACTGCGAGTCCCGACGAGGAAACCGCAGAATACCGGCGCTGGCGTGTGAGCGTTCCGGCACAGATGCGGAAGCAGTTCGTCACCAGTGAACGCGAGCTGATCAGTCGCCAAATCGAAGTAACCACCCTCAGACATCAGAACCTGGCGGAATTCCTCCGGAAAGGCTGGCTGGATGAAGCGCTGCACAACAAGCTCAGGGGGATCGTCGATCTCACCGCCGAGCTTGAGGCGGCGCACGCCCGCCAGGAACAGATCAGCGCGCAGCGGCAGGCGCTCTACAAGCGGCAGGAACACCACCGGGCGAACTTGGCGACCCTTTCGCCACAGGGCAAGGAAGCCGAACTGCGTGATCGCATCCTCGCCAGCCTGACCGAGGCGCAGGATGAGCTGGACGCGCTCGAACGTGACGAGCATGCCCTGCAGGAACAGATCGCCGATCTCACAGCGCGGCGGGACACGCTGATCAAGGTGCTCTGATCCGCCATGCCGCTGACCT
>SZPD01000543.1 GCA_030263515.1 Anaerolineae bacterium CFX9
CTTGAACTCCGGCGCGGTGAATTCGTGAAAAAGCTCGATGTGCCGGGGGATGTATTCGTGGATGATGTGGCGCTGCGGCGCTTCATCGGGGCGAACGCCGGATCACAGTATGTTGTCCGCGCCGGGATGTCGAAGCATTTGGTTCCCGCCATTGTGCAGTTATCCGGGGAGTTTCCCACCCACCGTCACTATAACTTCATGGGCTGGATGGAACTGGATGGCAGGTGGGTATACGTCTCACCGCAGGATTGCATCACGGCAAAAGGCAAACTGAGCGAACCGCCATCGGTTGAACTCGACCATCGTTTGCGTGATTACGGCTTGCAGACGACAGGCTGGAACGAAAGCCTCGCCGCGTTCGTTGCGGTGACGAAGGTGCTGCCGCCCAAACTGGCTTCGTCGCTTATCGCCTTTGCATTACTGCCCGTGCTTCAGCGCTTCTTTCCGGCAGCCGCACCGCGTCCAGCAGTGCATCTGGTCGGCACATCGGGCAGCGGCAAGTCGGAGATCGCTTCGCTCCTGAGCAGCTTTTACGGACAGTTCAGCCGCGACACGCCTCCCGCGCAGTGGGGTGATACCATCAACACTGTCGAGACGCTCGGCTATCCACTGGCGGACAGTCTGTTCTGGGTGGACGATTACAAGAGCATCTATGCCGATGAGAAAACCTTCACCCGCTTTTTGCAGTCCTACTCACGCGGGATGGGACGGGGACGCTTGACCCGTGAAGCCAAAGTCCGGCACGAAAAACCCTGTCGCGGTTTGATTCTCTCCACTGGCGAAACCACCATCGAAGGTGAAATGTCCGTCGTGGCGCGAATGCTGGTGCTGGAAATCCCGCCCTGGGAGAAGCGCGATCCGGGTGGTCAGGCGCTGGTGCAGGCAGAACACTTACGTGAACACCTGTCCGGTTTCACCGCGCATTTCGCCTCATGGGTGGCGAAGCAAATTGAGCAGGGTGATCTGAAAACTGAGATCGCTAACCGCTTCAGCAGCAGTGCGAAGGGCAACCGCGAGAAACTCGCTGCTGAGGTAGGTGGGCAGTCCAATACCGGGCGCGTGATTCAGAACTGGGCAGTGCTGGTGACGGTCTACCAGCTGCTTTCGCGTTTTCTTGCCGAGATGGATGAGGATTATCTCCTTCCTGCGTGGCAGGATGTCATCGTCGAGAGTGTCCGAACACTGCGCCAGGAACGCGCCAGCGAGGTCTTTCTGGATATTCTGGGGCAGTTGATTGCTGGTGGGCAGGCAGTGATTGACGACGATATGAAGAACCCGCGAGAGTATCCGCCAGGCGTGACCGTTGTCGGCTACAAGGACGAGGGGTTTGTCTATCTGCTGCCGGAAATCGCTCATCGGGAAGTCAATCGGGTGCAGCCGCTGCGCTTCACCATGACTGCCATCGGGATGCAGTTGAAGGAAGACGGCATCTTGGTACCGGGACCGCACAATCTCAGCACTCAGAAGCGTGTCCGGGGCGGCAGAGTACGATTCTGGCAGCTTACCGCCGATTCGTTTGTTGAGCCAGTTGAGACACCTGAGACGCAAGGCGGATAGACCGCAAAATCACGGCATGAGCGTGTAAAAATGGGTTGAGGCAGTTGAGACTCTTGAGACTCTTTGATACTGAAGAGTCTCTTTCGTTGTGTGTCCATTGACTCATTGTTTTGCTCCCCAAGGACAGATGAAGGGGAAATCCGGT
>SZPD01000544.1 GCA_030263515.1 Anaerolineae bacterium CFX9
CTGGGCGAACCGCTGTCGCCGCACCATATGGTCGTCCCGACGGGGCGCGCTGAAGACCTGCTCGCAAAACTGGAACGGCGCGACTGCCATGTGACGAGCCACCTTAAACCGTCCACATCACCTGACGACAGCGCCCTTTCGCCGGAGGTGGCAGAATACCTGTGGCTGGCCGTCCGGGTCTATCAGAAATTGGGTGCGTTCGTCTCGCAGGACATCCCTATACCTGGCGCGGCACGTGAATGGCTCACGCAGCAGCTTCCAGCGGGTAGTATAGATTCACTGGAATATGAGAGCAATCTGCTGATTGACAGGCTGGCGCAGGCTGTTCGGGGACATTCCCCATCGCTTGCCATCATCCAACAGGAGGATTCCGCCGCTGTCCGGGCTGCGGTACAATCGGCCTATGAGCAACGCGGTGCGCTCACCGTTGAATACTTCAGTCCTGCGCGCGGCGAGAAAACGGTTCGCACCATTGAGCCGGTCATGCTCTATGAACGCAATGGCGCGGAGTATGTAGAGGCTTGGTGTCGGCTGGACGACGATACCCGCACCTTCCGCCTGGATCGCATTGTGAGCGTATTTGCAAATGGAGAAAACCCTGGACAGCATCATCCTGGATGACGACCTCGGCGGGCAGTTGGAGCGGCGGCGCTTTCTCACCTTGATGCATGAAACGTTTGAGCAGCTTGTGCCGCTGGCACGGCAGATTGAACGCACCGACTCAGCCAATGCATTGGCGCTGCTGGATCTTTATCTCCCAAGTGTTGGCAGCTTGTTTGATGTGGTGATACGCTTTCCTCAGCCGCCGTTTCAAAGTCTGTGCGACCTGCTCAAGCAGTTGAACAAATATCTCAATACACGCGGTTTATATCGGGAACAGGTGGAGTGGGCGCAGAGTTTGCTGTCCTATTTCCTAGAGCATGAGAGAGAAACGGGCGATAAGATTGACCTAGTGATCCTGAACACCATTGCCAGCGGCTTCGACGCGCTGGGCGAACACGAGGACGCGCTGGACATCTACGACTTCATCATTGATTTGTATGCCGACGACCCGGCTCATCCCGGATTAGCAGTGATTTGCTTCAACGCTGCCGTTACCCATCATCGCGTTGGCAACATCGAACAGGCGTTAGCACTGTGCCAGCGTTCGATTGCGATTGACGAGCAGCATGGCAACCCGCGCGGCATCGCTACATCGCTGCTGCTGCTATCCGACCTGCTGCACGCTCAGGGGAATATTGAGGGTATATTCCAGGCGTTGAAACGAGCGACAGAACTGATCGAGCCGCTGGATAATCGCTACCTTCACGCCCAAATTACAGCCAAAACTGCCCTGCACACCGCACGCTATCATGATTGGGAACGTGCGGCGGGGTTGTTCAAAGCAGCGGTTGCGATGTGGCGCGACATCGGCGACGAAGAGCAGCTTGCAGGCACCCTGTTCAACTATGCTGTGCTGCTGCAAGAAACCGGGAACAGCGCCGAAGCCCACACCTGTGCCCAGGAAAGCCTGACTCTGCTGGAAAAGTATAACCTGTTTCACGCTGAGACGGTGCGGGCGGCAATTGAGGAGTGGAAATCAATTGGGTTTGATTAAATGCTGAAGGCTCATGGGTAAAAAGAGTGAAAGGCAACCAAATCAGCAATGAAAGCGGGCGAGACGCGCTTCAGATTACGACGGAATTCACACAAGGCAATGTA
>SZPD01000127.1 GCA_030263515.1 Anaerolineae bacterium CFX9
GTGCTGGAGGATCAGACCGCCTGCCCATGCCCATTGCTCCTCAGCACGTTCCAGCGCGCGTAAGGTGTATTCTGCCTGCTGCGCGGCAGTCACCTGCCCCCAGATCGACGCATTTCCCTGCCAGCCATCAGGCAGGCTGTTCCATCCCCATGCGCTGCCCCAAAGATGTTTACGGCTATCTCCGTAGGCTTCCATGACTTCGCGCAGAGCAATAATGCGTGGAAAGTTCAGGGCTTCGGCGCTGACATTCAGGGCATCTGCCGGTTCTGAAAATCCATAGGGTTTGGCAGCCGCAGCGTCAAAATAGTCCTGCGCGCCAAGTTGATAGAGCGCACGCAGATAAGTGATGTCGCTGATATTGCGCAGATTGTCCTCTGTTGTTGGGGCAAGCGCAGCAGCGATGACCACAGCTTGAGGATCATTGGCGTGGATCGCCTGATATGCCGCGGCGATCATCCCCGCATAGCCAGCCGGGCTTGGCTCTGTGCCGCCCCAGGCATCTGTCAGATTAGGTTCATCCCATATCTGATAGTGATCAACCACATCGCCATAACGCAGCGCCAGTTCACGCGCAAAATTGGTGAAATCGGCAGGCTGATCCGGCGGCGCTGTTGGAGCAAGGGCGGGATCGCGTGACCAGTCGGGAGAATTCATCAATACCAGCACAAGCCGCAGTTGAGGATCACCGGCAAACGCTCCGATGATCGGGTCATAGATCGACCAATCAAGCGCACTTGCTGCTGAGGGCTGCACCTGATCCCAGAAGACAAACTGGCGAACCCAGGTGATCTGTGCCTCGCGCATGAGGTTGAGCTGCTGACGCAGCGCCGATCCCTGATACTGCCGCAGATCGGCGTTGACACCTAACAAAGGAATTCGATAGGGGAGATCGGCAGTCTGAAGCGGATCGACATAGCCGCGCAGAAGCTGAGCCTGCTCATCGAGCGTGGCGCCGAGCGCAACCAGACTGCCGCACAGGGTGATCAGCGCAGCAGCCAGTATGATGAGTGCCCGATTGGAGGACATCGCAGCTCGCGCGCTCAGCGTGTCCAGACGGGACGAGAAGCGCCGCCATCCAGAGTCAGCCGGTGAGAGATGCCCGACTCCACATCAACGATCCAGAGATCGCCCTGATAAATGAACGCGATCTGCTGACCATCCGGACTCCATGTGAAGTTGGCGTTTGGGCGCAGCGCCGGTTCACCCTGCTGTGGAAACAGCACGCGCGCGTTGCTGCCATCCCGGTCTGCGACGACCAGATCGTACTCCGCAGAGGAATTGATGCTGTTGGAAAGATCGCGGGCGCGCAGGTATGCGATATAACCCTGTGGATTGCCCGCCGCATCAGTGCGTATGGGGGAATAGCGCGGCATTGCCCAGATGCCGGCGTTCCTCACGACTTCGGCTGTAAAGCTGCCGTCCAGCGCGGCGATCGCCACATGAAATGCCGGACTGGTTTCCGGGGGTTCGCTGCCGATGGGCAGCCCGTGAACTGTAGTCAGCAGCATACTCTGATCGTGAGACCATGAGACGGTGGCACGCCATGACCACGGCTGGCGTGTCTCGAATACACGATAACTGAGCAAGGGCTGAAGTTCGCCGGTGTTGAGGTTGACAAGCCCAACGGAGTCGGCGCGGATCCATGCCAGCGCAGTGCCATCCGGTGACCACTGGAAACTGGTTCCCCACCAGCCGTCCAGTCCTCCGAACGAGGCGGGCACGATCTCGTCAATATCGAGCGTTTCGCCGGTGACGGGGTCAATCCGCATCGACCACAGATTATTGTCCGCATCCCATCCGGGGGTGGTCTGGGTGAGTTCTGCGGTTGAATAGCTGATCGTGTTCGGTCGATTGGGGATCCAGTCTGCGAACAACACATTTTCGGGGACCAGCGCAACCGGTTCGCTGTCTCGTGTGGTATCCGGGATCAGCCACAGACGGTTGAAGGCAGTGTCGCGGGCATCACCGGATACCTGGCGCGTGACCAGAAGCTGGCGTCCATCCGCGGACAGCGCGAAAACCCTGGGATCGACATCGCTGCTGTTGGTCAGCGTTCGCTTGGTATCACTGCTGCCGCGCATGATCCAGACGTTTCCATTGCTGATATACGCCAGTGTGCCTGCGATGGGCACGCGGTCCAGCTCACCGCTGGGACCGACATAAATCACCTCATCCACGGGTTCAGTCAGGGTAAGGCGGCTGACCTCAATCGGATTTTGCCGAACCCCATCCCGAATCTGGATACGATAGCAGATCTGCTCAGTGCCCGCCTGACCGGCTTGCGCAAGCTGTTCTTCACCGGGGGCCAGCGCCTCATTAGGGACTGAGCGCGTCCGGTATGGAAGATTGCTGGTCTGGCATTCGTTTTCTTCGCGTACGCGCACGACAGTGATGCGCATGCCGTCTGTAAGCTGGCTGAAGATCGGGGGATTGGCTTCATCGAGCGGACCCAGAACGACTTCCTGGTCGCTCAGAAATTCACCTACAGTGATGGCGACAGGCTGCTGAAAGCTGCGTTCTCGACCATCGACCACCAGCGTGATCACCAACGCCTGCTGCTGCGGTTGGGCGGTGCATCCGGCGATCAGCAGGATCCCGGTGACAAGAATAATCAGACGATCAAACAAAGCAGACCTGAAACGTGCCATAGTTATTCTCTGGGATAAAGCGACAGCCTGTGAGCGCATGGCTCACAGGCTGTAGATTGTAGCGCATCATGCCCGATTATGGGTCAGGGAAAGAGAGCGCCGCGAATGCTGTCAAGAACGCGCAGAAGTTCGAGATTGGCGGCGTTGACCCCATACGTCGCCACTGCTGCCGGGCTAAGATCGCCAGCGCCGCCGGGGGCGACCGTCAGCGAACCATCAGGATTGACACCGTTGGAAGCGCTGTTGATGGCCTGCCAGAGATTGACCAGCGGAATCTGGCTGCTGCTGGCGAGGGTGATGATGCTGTTGTTGATGGCGTTGATGCTGGCCGCTGCACCGGGGTTTGGCGGCACGGTGACGAGTACCGGGATGACCCCATTGCTGAGCGCAGTATTCACGATCTGCTGAAGCTGCCCGCTGAAATCAGCGAGTGGTGTTCCCTGGGCTGCATCCCGACTGCCGACAGCGATCAGCATCACCGCCGAGTTGGTCGTGCGAATTTCGCAGGCAATGGGGGTCTCGCCGGGCAGGCAGACTGAAGGATTGGCGTTCGACGGATCGAGCAGTGCCTGCGCCGTCCAGTTGGGGTTGACAGCGGTACGGCTGCGGTTGAAGTTGTTGATCCCATCCGTTTCCGGATCCTGCGCGAACCAATCCACACTGCCCTGGAGATAGCTGTTGGCATCCAGATTGTATCCGCCAGTCTGCGCAAAGGTATCCAGCACGCCCGGCTGTGAGAACAAGAGGTCACCCGTGACCGCAAAGACGGTATTCTGCCTGCCTGCCGGCTGCCCGGCATTGTAGGTGGACTGGATGGTGTTATTGATCGATGGATCGCCCAGATTCGGCTGGACGGGCGTCGTATTTCCGAGTACCTGAGGTTCGGTTACTGTGATTTGTACAGCCGTACTGTTCTGCCCGCCCTCATTTGCGACTGTCAGGATGACGTTGTAGACCCCGGCAGTCGTGAACTGGAAAGATGGATTTTGGGTTGTGTCATCCGGAATACCATCCGCATTGAAATCCCAGCTCCACGAGGTGATGGTTCCCTGGCTGGTATCCGTGAACTGAACAGTGAGCGGCGCGTCGCCAGAGGTCGGGTTGGCGCTGAACGATGCAGTTGGCGGTGTGACGCCTGCCTGAACGGTGATCTGGCTTGAGAACGAGTTCGACCCGCCCGCATTACTCGCTGTGAGGACGACATTGTAGGTTCCGGGGTTCACGAAGGTGAACTGTGGCGAGAATTCAGTGCTGTCTACTGTGCCGTCGTTCTGGAAGTCCCATGCGACGGAGTCCACCTGACCTGTAGTGAGATTTGTGAAGGTCACCGTCAGGGGCGCATAACCCACCGTAACATCTGCTGAGAAATTCGCCAGTGGGGCAGGGATCTGCGTCGCTGTTTCAGTTGGTGTCGGCGGAACATCCGTAGGTGTTTCACTGGGCGGAATCAAGGTATGCGTTGCCGTTGGTGGCACATCTGTCACTGTAGCGGTGGGCGGCAGGCTGGTTTGTGTCGCAGTGGGCGCTGGCTGCGTCGTCGCGGCTGTGGTCGGCGGCTGTTGTGTGAAGGTGTTGGTTGCCGGGCTTTGAACGGTAATGGTGCGGTTGGCGAAGGACGAGCCGCCCGGCCCTGTCACTGTCAGAAACACCGTATAGGTTCCCGGCACGGTGAATGTGTGACTCGGATTATTCTGCGTGCTGGTCGTGCCGTCAAAGAAGTTCCAGAAGACGGAATTGAAATTACCGGTGGACTGGTTGGTGAACTGAACCGTAAGCGGCGCGATCCCTTGAGTGGCTGACTGTGTGAATGCCGCTACAGGGGCCGTTGGAGACTGCACATTAATCTGCTGGGAGACGTTCGATGTTCCCCCAGGACCGCTGACCGTCAGGGTTACGTTATACAAGCCGGGCGCGGCGAAGGTATGGGTCGGGTTAAGCTGCGTACTGGTAGCCCCATCGCCAAAGTTCCACGTCTGCGAGGTTACCTGACCGCTCGACTGATTAAAAAAGTTGACTGTCAGCGGAGCCTGTCCAGTGGTCACGTTCTGGGTGAAGGCGGCGATCGGCCGCGGCACGCTGGCTGTGGCTGATGGAACGGGCGTGGGTGCGGCATTCTGTACACGGACATTGTTGATACTGGTCTGCTGGGTGGTCCCATCCCGCAGATAAACGCGAAGCCTCAACTGATAGTTGCCATCGGGGATGATGCTGGTCGTCCAGACACCCAGAAGTGTATTTTGCGCAGGGACGCTGACGCCGCCCGTAATGGGATACCAGAGATTGGCTGCATTCGGGTCTGGTCCGTATTCAAGCTGATATTGCAGGAACTGGGGATGGGTTGCCGAACCGAGCACCTGAACATTACCGGCGACCACTGAGTTTGAGACAGGCGAGAGAATGGCGATATTGACCGGAGTTTGCTGATTTTGGCTCAGCGTGGGAAAGACGACCGCGGATGTTGGCGGAAGGACAACGAAGGTCGAAGGCGGACGCTGAGTGATCTGTATCAGAGTGGGCACACTGGCAGTGCCCTGCACTGTCCGCGTGGGAAGTGTGCTTGTTTGGGTGAGATCGGCGGTGACTTCCGGAGACGGCGAAAGCGCAAGAGTTTCCTGTACCGGTTCGGAAGAACTCAGATTGCATGCCGATAGCACGATGATCGAGAGCGCGGCGACAAGAGCAGTCGCATAGTGTCGGGTTTGAGTGATGGGGCGGCGAGTCAGGCGCATTCAGGGACTCCCTCTTGAGATATAGATTGTCGTCATGGAATGAATTATAGCCTTTAAGTCTTAATGTTTACCCTACTTTCGCCCTATTGTTCATGCACGCACCCCATGATATATTGCGAGTATGAAGATCATGATTGTTGACGATGAACAGTCCATACGTGAGGCACTCGGCCGCCGTTTGATGCGGGATGATTTTGATGTCATCCTGTGCCGGGATGGGCTGGAGGGTTTGCGCGCCTTCCATGCAGAGCGTCCCGATCTCGTCGTGCTGGATATTGTCATGCCAGAAGGGATGGATGGGCTGACGGTTTGCCGCCGTATCCGTGAAGTTGCCGATACACCTGTCATGATGCTGTCAGCTCAGGCGATCACGGAAGAAGATATCATTGAAGGACTGAATGCCGGCGCAGATGAGTATCTGATTAAGCCCGTTCGCCTCAATGAGTTTGTCGCCCGTGTGCAGGCGTTGTTACGGCGCGCAAGCATGACCTCATCAGACACGGATCAGCGCTATGATGACGGCTATCTGAGCATTGATCTGCACCGGCGGCATGTTCATGTCAACGGACGGCGTGAACATCTTACGCCAACGGAATTCAAGCTTCTCGCCGTGCTGCTGGAGAATTCCGGGCATGTGGTTACCCAGCGTGAACTTCTGGAGCAGGTCTGGGGACACGAATATCTGGACGATGTTTATTATCCGCGTGTATATATCAGCCAACTGCGCCGGAAGCTGGAACGAGACCCGGCAAATCCCGCTTACATTCTGACAGAACATCGCGTCGGCTATCGATTCGAGAAGCAGCCTTCTTCTCAGAAGGCGATCTAGGCGCGCACTACCGTTCAGGCGATGGCGACGCTAAGCACACTCACGCTGCTCATCAGCGGGGTTACCATCGCCCTGTCTCTCTCCTTTCTTCTCATCACGCTCTGGAATGATGCCCGAAAAGAGCAGACACAGTTCTTTGCTGTGTTTTTGCTGCTCGTCATCATGTGGAACCTGGGTTCCCTTCTGGGGCAGACGCTCATCCTGATCGATCCCGATCATCCGCTGCTTTTAGCCGCTGCAAGTATCATGGAGCTGGGTTTCACCGGGTCCAGCATCGCAGTCTATACGCTGACGGCAGCGCTGACCAAGCTGCATACCTGGCGAACGCGCATCCTGGCGTTTGTAAGCCTGGGGCTGGTTTTTACCTATCGATTCGTGCTGCTGCTCGGCGGCGCGCCTTCGGGCTTTGCGCCGTCTGAAGAGGGAATCTTTGCTTATCAGGCGCAGCCGATCCTGATCTTCTTCTACCTGATTTTCGATGGCGCAACGCTTTACCTGCTCTGGAGATACCGGAGCAAAATCCGCGCGCGGGCCTTGTGGTTTGGGCTGCTGATATTCGTGGTGGGGCAGTCATTGGGTTTCCTGAATCCTGAGCTTCAGGCGTTTGCGTTATCCATCAATATTGCGTCCATCGCCGTACTGATTATCAGCTTTGGGCTGCTCCGGGAAGAAATCATTCGTCCACTGGCAGAACGCAATTCTCAGGTTGAGGCGATACGCAAGGTCAGTGTCTCGATCGCCACGCAGAGCGCAATCCATCTGGTACTGGAGCAGATCGCTGCCCAGACCGTCCAGCTACTGGGTGCAGACGCGGCTGCAATCTTTCTCAGGCGAGAGGGCAGTTCAAATGAAATTGAACTGGTTACTGCCCATAACCTTCCCGCCGAATTTCTGGGCGAGAGACTTCAGTTGGGGCAGGGCATGGCCGGCGCTGCCGTGAGCGGAAACAGCATCGTTCAGGTCAATGATTATTCCCGTGACTGGCGCGGGCAGCCGGATATGCCGCTGGCAAGAGAGACCTTCGGCTCTGCACTGTGCGCGCCTCTCGTCCATGGAGATGAGGTGATCGGCGCGCTGCTGATCATCGCGGCGCGACATGGAAGGATCTTCGATCGGGAAGATACCTATCTGCTGCAACTGCTTGGCGCACAGGCGTCGGTGGCGATTGCTCACAGCCGCCTGTTTGCCGAACAGACTCAGCTAACGCAGCAGGTGGAGTATGCGCGCAGCCAGCTCGAAACAGTGCTGATGAGTACAGAAAGTCCTGTGCTGGCGCTGGATCGTTCCTTTCGCCTGAAGTTTGCAAATTCTGCGGCGCGCGCGCTTTTTGCTGAGGGGATTGCCCCGCTAATAGAAATGCGCCCCATTTTTGAATTGTTCCCACGAACGATGTTTCCGCCGTCTGTTTATGCAGTGATGCGGGAGATTCGGCGGTCGCGTGGATATACCTATGAGGTTGCGCTTGATGGTCGAACGTTTATGTGTCATCTCGCAACTTATGGGGACAAAAGAACGGCCGGCTGGGTGGCAGTGCTGCATGACGTGACCCAGCTCAAGGAACTGGATCGCATGAAAAGTGAGATGGTGCGCATGACAAGTCATGACCTGAAGAACCCGCTTCAGGCTGCCATGGCGAACCTGGAACTGCTCAGGGATGATGTTTACAGCAGTGGAAGTCGTGAAGTGCAGGTCTCACTCGACTCGATCGATAAACAGCTCCAGCGTATGAATCGAATCATCAGCGGTATCCTTGACATGGAGCGCCTGCGTTCAGGAACAACCCGCAGTGACATCTGCCCTGCAAAACGCATTGCGTCCGATGCAGTTGATGAAATGCGCGATCTTGCGCGGGAATCCGGTGTTGAGATCACCCTGCGGTCGGAAGCTGCCGATGCACAGATCGCCTGTGACAGGGAACAACTTCAGCGAGCGATTATCAATCTGGTTGAAAATGCGGTAAAGTTTTCTCCGCGCGGCAGCGAAGTTGTCGTTTCTGTTCGGCTGTCTGGTGGCAATGTGCTGTATGCCGTTGAGGATCACGGTGTCGGTATAGAGAAGTCTCTTCATGGCAGAGTGTTTGAGCGCTTTTTCCGCGGAAAGCAGCCGGGCGTTGAACATGTCACGGGAACCGGTCTGGGACTGAGCCTTGTGAAGACAATTGTGGAAAATCACCGCGGCAGGGTGTGGCTTGACAGTGAGCCGGGACGCGGGACGAGTGTATACGTCAGCATTCCTGTGCATGTGGGGCATTCAGAAGTCTCAAGTGTTTCGTATAGTCAGTAGCGGACGAAGGTCGTTTTTGTGAACCAAACAGCACCAGCAATATTGAGAATTGTCGGAAGCAGATTTCCCATCACTATCATCCTTTTCCTGCTCTCTTTGATCTTTGCCCTGCCGACTGAGGGGCAGGCGACACCTACACTGGGACCAACGAAAACTGCGACGCCGGGAACATCTCCTGTGAGTACGGCTGTTCCTGAGGCTCAGGGGGAAGATGCGTCGCCTCAGCCATTTGAGCCGCTCACACAAGCTGACCTGAATGTTCTGACAGGTAATGTGCAGCGCCCGAACGGGATCACCTGGTTCAATGACATGCTCTACACAGCCTGTACTGGCGATCAGACGGTCTATGAGATCAATTCACGCACGGGGCAGACTCGCACTTATATTTTTGGGATCAATAATGCGCATACGCTCCACGTGGAACTGGACAATCTGGAGCGCCTGACCATGTGGGTTCCCGACTTTGCCGAAAATGAACTGAACCTGGTCACGCGCAGCGGGGTGCGGAGGATTGCCGGCGACCTGGAAGGTCCGTGGGGTATCACCATGGTCAGTGAAGAACTTTTCCTCGTGTCCAACCTGCTGGGTGGAAATGTCACCAGTGTTACACGGGATGGGGAAGTTGAAGTGCTGCTTGAGGATTTGGCAGCCCCAACCGGGCTTGTCCATGATGAAGAATGGCTCTACGTCGCCAACAATGGCTCCACACGCCGCGCTATCGAGGTCTATCCGCTGAGTGATGTGCTGGCAGGGCAGGGGGACGCGACCGCGATCAATCTGGTCAGCGGAATCCAGAATACGACGGGTCTCCAGCTTGGACCTGATGGCAGACTGTATTTCGCCTATGCCCTGGGAACGCGCGGTGTTGTGGGGCGTGTCGATCCGGAACTATGCCTTGCCAACGGCGGCTGCACCAATGATCAGGTGGAGATTGTGGTCTACACCGAACTGGAAGCGCCGCTTGCAGGGCTGGCGATCACACCGGATATGCGCCTGTTCGTACATACGATGTTCGCGCCTGATATTTACTGGGCGCAGCTTGACTGAGGGCACTGCGCCAGCCTGGAAGACACGGACGGGCACGACAAAAGCGCGCTTTAATGGCTCAGGATTTTGCTGAGGAAGAGCTTGAGGCGTTCGTGGCGCGGGTTTTCAAAAATAACCTCTGGGGCTGCCTCCTCAATCTTTTCCCCCATATCCATGAAGACCACGCGATCGGCGGCGGCGCGAGCGAAGCCCATTTCGTGTGTGACGACGACCATCGTCATGCCGTCTTTGGCGAGATCGAGCATGACATCGAGGACTTCCTTGATCATTTCGGGATCGAGTGCCGACGTTGGCTCATCAAAGAGCATGATCTTGGGCTGCATCGCCAGGGCGCGGGCAATGGCGACGCGCTGCTGCTGCCCCCCTGACAGCTTGCTGGGGTAAACGTCGGCTTTTTCCGGTATGCCCACCCGCTCAAGCAGGGCGCGGGCGATCCGCTCAGCCTCTGCATTGTCACGATTGCGCACGACCTTCTGAGCGAGCATGATGTTGCCCAGCACCGTATAGTTGGGGAACAGGTTGAACTGCTGAAAAACCATCCCGATTTCTTCGCGCACCTTGTTGATATCAGTTTTGCGATCGGTCAGATGGATGTTATCCACCCAGATATCCCCCTCATCAATCGACTCCAGGCGATTGATGCAGCGGAGTAGCGTGCTTTTTCCGGAACCGGATGGCCCGACGATAACGATCACCTCGCCCGGATAGATGTCGAGATCCACGCTCTTGAGCGCGTGAACCTTGCCGAAGCGTTTTGTGGCTTTCCGTATCTTGATAATGGGCTCGTCACTGGGGCCATTCATGGGCTTAGTCCTCTTTTCTGTCCCCACGGGTCAGGTTTTCGATCGCCTGCGAGATGAATGACAGGATAATTGTGAGATTGGCGTACAGAAATGAAATGATCAGCAGCCCTTCCGGATAACGGAAGAAATTACTGGAGTACTGGCGCGCCAGATATGATATTTCCCGCACGGCGACTGCTGAAGCCAGTGAAGTATCCTTCAGCAGCAGAATGAAATTGTTGGCGAGCGCGGGCAGGACATTGCGCACCGCCTGGGGCAGAATGATATAGCGCATCGTCTGGACATAGGTCATGCCAAGAGAACGCGCCGCTTCGCTTTGTCCTTTGCCAATGCTCTCAATGCCGGCGCGGAAGACTTCGCTCATGAACGCGCCGTATGTGAGGGCGAATGCCAGCATGATGCGGAAAAGCTCGCTGATATCGCGGCTGCGCAGCTTGGTTGTTGGGATCAGCTCAGGATCGACACCGAAAAGGCGCTGAAGCAGGTCATCAAGAAATGGAATATTTGGAGTATTGGCATCCGGGTTATCGATCAGCGCCTGCCCTCTGACCTCAGGACCGGATACGAAATCGACAAACGCCTGTGTGAGCACAAAATTGAACAGCAGGATAATGACGAGCAGTGGCAGCCCGCGAAACAATTCCACATAAAAAGTCGCGATATTGTAGATGATCCAGTTTTTAGAAATCCGCGCCAGCGCGACGACCAGACCGATGACGACAGCCACAATGAACGAAATGACCGTGATGCTGGCTGTATCATTTCGCCCGGGCCAGATGTAATTCCAGGCATCAATCAGGACAGGGCTGTTGAGAATTGTGATGATGACAACGATATCAAGAATGATAAACGCGATAAGCCAGCTTCGACGCCGGATCAGGGTAGAGGTGAAGTTGGTGAGATCGACAAGTTGAGGTGCTCTCAGCCGAGACTGGTCTTGCATGGGACATATCCTCTACAAAAAGTATCTGAAATAAGTGGGATGAGGTCTGCCACCTCATCCCACTCCAACAAGTTTCAGACTGGGTGTTCCTGCAAAGTGATGCAGGTCACTTCAGGAACCAAACCAAGCCCGGTAAATATCATCCCACGTGCCATCGGCAATCATCGCATCCATGGCGGCATTGATCGGGTCGATCAGGTCACTTCCCGGAGGATAGGCAAACGCCAGACCCTGGATGCCCGTCAGCGACTCAGCCAGCGTGCGAAGCCCGCCCGTGGTGGCAATGTAGCCTTC
>SZPD01000545.1 GCA_030263515.1 Anaerolineae bacterium CFX9
TGGGTTCTTCTACAATGTCGTCTTTGGCTCGATCAACGGCTGGATGGCGCTCTCGGCGGTCACCGCCAGCGGGAACTGCGCCGGTCTGCCTGTGGTTCAACCGCCGCCGGTCGCTGCGCCGCAGCCGACGACCCCGCCGCAGCAGCCGCCACAGCCTCCACCCCCGGCACAGACGCAGGATCCTCAGCCTCCGCCGCCGCAGCCCACCAGCACGCCCAGCGGCCCCTGCCTGATCCGTGTCAACAATCCGTTCCTGGTCTACGTCGTTCCCGTGGTCGATCCGGGCAACATTCAGGATCAGGTGCAGCCCGGCTACGAGCTGATTCCCAATGGACGGCTGGCGGATAATTCATGGTGGCGCACCAATTACGCCGGCGCGTGGGTGCAGACCTCGAATTTCGGCAGCAATGCCACTGTCTCCGGTGATTGCAGCGGTCTGCCCATCGTCAGCCCGTAACACCTGAACCGGAACGCTTAATAAGCATGGAAAGAGGCGCTCTCAACCGAGGGCGTCTCTCTGTTTACACACTGGCGGGCCTGGTGACGATGAGCTGGATAACTCCAGTGAGAGATACAGGAGATCGTCTGTTTGCAGCATTTCCTCATTCTGGGTGGAGTGCCTCTGTGGATGTCAGGATGAAAATCGATCGTGTGCCAGGGGATCGCCATCGACTTCAGCCGATCGGTGCTTCAGGATGTATCTGTCTCAGCCGGTGACGGGTTTTTAAGAGGAAAATCAGTGAATTATCGCGTATACTGGAAGCCATGATATATGCTGCCTTCACGTTTGTGTCGGCGGGGTGATTTTGATCCTCCGCAGGGCGGCTTCTGGAATAGTTCCATGACAGATCACCGACAGTTTGCACAGAAGCCCTGGCTTTCTGCGCAGATGCTTGAAACCCTTTCCTCAGGGGTCGTCCTTGTGGACGCCTTTCTGCCAGACATGCCCATCGTCTATGTCAACGCCACTTTCGAAAAGATGACAGGCTACAGCCGTGATGAGGTTCACGGGCGCAATTGCCGTTTCCTTCAGCGGGAGGATCGCCAGCAGCCCGCGCTGGAGACGCTGCGCCGGGCACTCCATGAGCAGAAGGATGCTTCTGTGACCCTGCGCAACTATCGCAAGGATGGCAGCCTGTTCCACAATGAGCTGCGCATCTCACCGATTCGCGATCATGAAGGCGGCGTTACCCACTATGTGGGCATTCTCCATGACATCACCGAGCGCGTCAGAACAGAAGAAATCCTTCAGGACTATGTGCTGCGCTATCAGGCGCTGTTTGATGGCCCTTTCAACGCCGTTTATCTGCATGATCTGCAAGGGAACTTCGTAGACGCCAACGATACGGCACTCGCGCTGTTTGGGTGCGAACGTTCCGAAATACGTTCTTTGACCATCGCTTCCGTGCTGGAACCCGATGATCTGCCGCGCGCCCAGGCCAACCTGCGCAGGATTCTGGAGACCGGCGCACAGGACAGCCCTGCGATCTACCGGGTGCGTAATCGCAGAGGCGAGCTGATCTACGTTGAGGCGTCAGCATCGCTGATCTACCGTCACGGTCAACCCTGGCTGGTTCAGGGGATTGCCCGCGATATCACCCGGCAGCAGCAGATAGAGGCATCGCTGCGAGAGAATGAGCGGCGGCTGCGCGCCACGATCGAGTCCAGCCCTGACCTGATCTTTAGAGTCCACCGGGA
>SZPD01000546.1 GCA_030263515.1 Anaerolineae bacterium CFX9
CTCAACCAGCAGCACCGTCGCCCCATATATAAGTAGTTGCGCAATTTTGGCTTCAGGGGCTGTGGCGGGCACAAAAATGATCGTCTTGAGCGAAGCATGTTGCACAGACGCGCCAAGCCCCGCCAGCGCTGCGGCCGCGTTGCCAGTGCTGGCGGTGCTGACGACGGGGATACCGGCTTCCGTGGCGCGCGCCACGATCAGCGCGCTGGCGCGATCCTTGAGCGAACCGGTCGGGTTTTTGCCATCGTCCTTGACGAACGCCGCACGCAGCCCAAGCGCCTGCGCCAGCCGTGGCGAGTCGTAGAATGGCGTCATCCCCACGGCCAGCGGCGGCACGACACTTTCCGGCAGGATAGGCAGAAGCGGCTTATAGCGCCACATCGACATCTCGCGGGAAGCTGCCAGCCGGTCACGATCGACCGAGGCTTTGAGGGCGTCGTAGTCGTAATGCACGTACAGTGTGCCGACTCCGCCGCACACCGGGCAGGTGTACTGCACATCGTCCGGCTGATAATCGCGCTCGCAGACCGAGCAGGTCAGTTTCAGTACAGTCGCCATAGAGAGTCGTCTATCCCGGAACGACGCGCGTCCCCGTTTCACCCCGAAGCGCGCGCGCCAGATTGGGCGGGTCTGTAATGATCGCCAGGGGGCCGCCGTTGCGAACGAACTCGACCGCCGCCTCGATCTTGGGCAGCATGCTGCCGGGGGCAAAGTGCCCTTCCGCCATATACTTTGTCGCTTCCGTCAGCGTCATGCTGTCAAGCACGCGCATGTCCGGCTTGTTGAAATTGAGCGCCACCTTTTCGACACCTGTTGAGATCATGAACAGATCAGCCCGCAGCGTCTGAGCGAGCAGACTGCTGGCGCGATCCTTGTCGATGACGGCATACGAGCCTTTCAGCTCACCGGTTTCGTCGCGAACGACCGGGATGCCGCCCCCGCCCACCGCGATCACGATGTAATCGCTCATGATCAGCGCGCGGATGGCGTTGATCTCCTGGATCTGCTGCGGCCGAGGTGAAGCGACCACACGCCGCCAGCCGCGCCCGGCATCTTCCATCACCGACCAGCCTTCCGCCTCAAAACGGCGGGCGTCAGCTTCGGACATGAAACCACCGATCGGCTTGTTGGGATTTTTGAAAGCCGGGTCTTGCGGATCAACGCGCACCTGCGTGACCACCGTCAGGATGGTGCGGTTGATACCGCGCCGGCGCAGGGCATTGTCGAGCGACTGCTGAAGCATATAGCCGATCGCGCCCTGGGTATCCGCCACGATCAGATCGAGCGGAACCGGATGCACTTCGTGCGCAGCCAATTCAGAGCGACGCAGAATATAGCCAACCTGAGGGCCGTTGCCATGCGTGATGATCACGTTCCAGCCCTCGGCAATCATCTCTGCGATGTGTTCACAGGTCTCGCGGACTGCTTCCCACTGGTGTCTGGTATCCGGGTACTTCGGATCCTGAATGAGAGAATTGCCACCGATCGCGATCGCTGCCAGTTTTGCAACCATGATTCACCTTTTTCAGATGGAGACAGGAAGAGCACCGCCCATGCCGGAACAGCGCTCCTCGGCAGTGTATCAGTCTAGTGTACCGCGATCATTTCCAGCGCGTATAAGCTGCCTGAAACCTGCTTACTCATCAGAGGGTATCTCTTTCACAATGGACTCAAGCTGCTCGATAAGTTCCGGA
>SZPD01000547.1 GCA_030263515.1 Anaerolineae bacterium CFX9
CGGCTGGCAGACGCCTTCCTGAACAACGTCTACGCGCTCTATGACGAACTCTCTGCCATCGACATCACCGAAGAAGGCGAGCTGAGCTACCTCGATCTGATCGAGGAATATGGCTACGACTCCAATTTCGACAACGACATCTACGATGACGAATACTTTGCCGACTTCTTCAACTTTTTTGAGGAAGATGACGATTGGTTCTGGGATGACTCGTGGCTGGATGATTATGAGCTGTTCGCTGAGTACGATGAGTTTGAGGACGACTCGGCGTATGAAGACAGCGGAGACGACTTCAGCGACGAGGGATCCTCTGAGGACGACGGCAGCTTCAGCGATCACGGCGGCGCTGATGATGATGGAGGTTTTGACGACGGATCATCAGACGAAGGAGTGTGATCGGTCATGATACGGGAAGTCATCCATCGCGCGCCGGAAGGCAGCCCGAAGCCGACGCCGCTGCTGTTCATCCACGGCATCTATCATGGCGCGTGGTGCTGGGATGTCCACTTTCTGCCGTGGTTTGCCGCGCGCGGCTGGGACTGCTACGCGCTCAGCCTGCGAGGGCACGGCCAAAGCAGCGGCACAACACGCGGCGCACACCTGCGCGATTATGTGCAGGATGTGCTGGAGACGGCGGCATCGCTGCCGGCAGCGCCGATCCTGATCGGTCATTCGATGGGCGGATTACTGGCGCAGCACTGCCTGGAGCAGCAGCCATTCCCGGCGATGATCGGCGTGACACCCGCCACAACACGCGGCGCACAGCGGTTTGTGCTGTCACGCCTGATCAGGCAGCCGCTGGATGTGGTGAAAGGGCTGCTCACATGGCGGCTGTATCCGCTGATCGACACGCCGCAGAAAGCCGCAGCCCTGTTCTTTCACCCGGCGCTGAGCGCAGAGGAACAGTCCGCGCTGCATGCCCAACTGGGTGACGAGTCCTTCTGGCTGGTCTTTGAGACGACGCTGCTCCACCGTCCGGATGCGAGGAAGATCCGCGAGCGCGGCGTCCCGATCCTGTTCATCGCGGCGGAGGAAGACGCGATCCTGCGGGTGAACGAGATCGAACAGGCAGCCCGCGCCTACGGCGGCGATATGCAGGTCTACCCCGGCATGTCGCACGACAAGATGCTTGACCCCAATTGGGAGACAGCGGCTTCCGGGATAGCGAAGTGGCTGGAGGACAAGGGTTTTTAGCGTACCGGCAGGATGATAGTGAAGCGGCTGCCCTCGCCGAGCGCGCTCTCGACATCCACACGCCCGCCGTGCAGGTTGACGATGCCGCGCACGATCGCCAGCCCTGACCCCGCGCCGGGGTCTTCATGGACGGCGCGGTTGACCTGATAGAAGCTCTCCCAGATGTGCTCCAGTTCGGCTGGGGGAATGCCGCGCCCCGGATCGATGACGGACAGCAGAATCTCGCCTTCGTGCTGGCGCACATCGAGCGTGATCGTCGATCCCTGCGGCGAGAATTTGACCGCGTTATCCAGAAGCTGGATGACCGCCATCGCCAGATACTCCGGGTCGGCGGTGAACTTCGGCAGTCCTTCCTCAACGAAAACTTCGCAGGTGTGGGTGTTGATCGCGCCGAAAACGGCATCCACCGCTTTCTGAAGCACGACATGGATGTTATGAATCGTCATGGCGCGCAGATCATAGGCGGCGCGGGCGTCGCCCGTCTCAAACTCGACGAGCAG
>SZPD01000128.1 GCA_030263515.1 Anaerolineae bacterium CFX9
GCGCGGATCGTGCCGCGATGAACGCTGCGCGCTTCTTCAACGGCCACAAACGCGCTCGGATCCAGCCTGTTGACCTGATCGAGCAGATGCCGCACATCGCGGCGGTTGGCGACGATCCTCAGCATCTTGACCTCGCCATGCAGCCCTTCGCCAATCGTCTCGGTGACGCCAAAGCCCAGTTCGCGCAGCGCCTGCGCCACATCGCGGGCGTTGCCGTGTGTGAAGACGTTGACGATCATATGCCCCGTGATGAAACGCCCCTCAAGCGTCATGCCCAGCCATGTCCCCAGCGAGAAGCCGAGACAGTAAGCCACCATGTTGAGCACGTTCCCCAGATCGGTGACCACGCTGCCAACCGTGATAGCGAAGATCAGCGACTCGAAAAAGCCGAGCACCCCTGTGATCAGGCGCTTGCCCCGCGCCAGTGTGACCAGGCGCACTGTCGCCACGGCATTGTTGAGAATGCGCAGGCTGAGGATGAGCAAGGCTGTCAGGATGGCTTCAGGGGTCAGAACCAGTTCCATTATTACTGTACTTTCGTTATCGCCTGTTAAACAGATGTGGAGGTCATCTTACCACATGGATCATGGGCTTTGTATCGCCACCAGCCGGTACACCTCCTCAAGCTGTTCGGCGGCGCGCGCTTCCGTAAAGTGGTCGTCGATCAGGCGTCGGGCATTCGCCGCCAGTTCGCGCCGCCGCACGGGATCACTGAGCAGCATCCAGAGCGCCGCCGCCCAGGCATCGACTTCCAGCGGCACGATCATCCCGGCATCGACTTCGGCGACTTCCGGCAGATTGCAGCCCGGCGAGAGAATGACGGGCAGTCCCGCCGCCATTGCTTCCAGCGCCGCCATCGGCAGCCCTTCGCCGATGGCAGGCAAGGCGAAAACATCTGCCGCCGCGTAAGCAGCCAGCCGATCATCTCCATCCAGAAAACCGGTCAGGATGATGCGCTGCGGCTCACGTTCGGCAAGCGCGGTCAGCGCTTCCAGCGACCCCTCGTCGGGACCGACAATGACCAGCCGCGCCTGTGACAGATCGGTGCGCAGGAAGGCTTCCGCAAGCTGGACAGCCCCCTTGCGGGGATGCAGCCGTCCCACGAACAGGCAGACCGGATCCTCCCCCAGACCGAAGCGTTCCCGAAATGGCGCGGGATCGGGCAGCACCGCAAATGGAGCCGGATCGATTCCGTTCGGAACGACGGTGATCGGCGGCGGCGTCATGCCCAGACGCCGCCACAAACTCCGCGCTTCTTCTGCCTCGTGTTCCGTCAGCGCCGTGATTTGCGTGATCAGCGGCGCGACGCGGGGGGTCAAAAAGCGATCCCAGCCTTCCTTGAGCGCTGGTCGCCCGGTCATCGGGTTGATGGTTCCGTGAGGAGAAAGTACGATGGGTTTAGCATGGGCGGCTGCCAGCGGCGCGATCAGCAGCGCTTCGGTGGTGCGCAGCTCATGCAGATGCACGACATCAGCGGCAGCGACCAGATCAGAACGACGCAAGCCCACCGGCGTAGACAGGTTCAGCCTGCCACGCAGCCACACCGAGAGATTGCGCCCGCGAACCACCCGCACACCCTCAATCACCTCATCCCGGCTGCCCTCAAAACGCTGATCGACTCTGAGCGCGTCGGTCGTCAGGACCGTCACGTCATGGTGGCGCGCCGCCAGCGCCCGCGCTGTAGTCTCGACAGCGCGGACAACCCCGCCAAATGCATAGGCGGGCGCATAGTACGGCGTGACATGCAGGATCTTCATGAGACAGGCGGCAGATAAGCCTGCACGCGGAAGGTCTGCTGTCGGGGGATGAGCGCGTTCAGATCGGGAAAATGTTCACGGGCTGCATGTTCGACCGCGGCGATTCCCCTTTCAAGCACATCATCGCTCATGCGCCAGGTGTGCGACCATTTCCGCTCGCGCAGGCTGTCGATGAACTGCTGCGGCGATCCATACTGTGTAAAAGTGAACTGAAGCTGCTCGCCCTGTGGCAGCCAGCCCGCCTCATTGAGAAAACGCTCACTTTCGGCATTCGGGATCGGCGGCGCAGGCACAACCTGATCCTGCTGCCATTCGCGCACCGCCTCATCCCAGGCAGCCGTCAGGACAGGTTCGCTGATGCGCGCGCCCCAGCCATGCATCAGCGGCGCGCCGGGTTTGAGGATGCGCGCGCATTCCCGCAGGGCGGCGCGCCAGTCAGCGATCAGATGAAAGATATGCACGGCGATGATGGCATCAAAGGTGGCGTTGGCATACGGCAGGCGCGTGCCATCAGCAACCACAGGCAGAATCGGCTCATCGCCCCGCTTGGCGAGCAGCCTGCCCAGCATCCCCGTCGAGATATCCGCGCCGTGATACTCGCCGACATGGATCGCCAGCGGCAGCGCAATTCTACCCGTGCCGATGCCGATCTCAAAAACGCGGCTGCGCATCGTCAGCCCACCAGCCTGCACAAACAGCCGCACCGCATCCTGTTCCACGCCGGGCGGGAATCCGCGCGTTTCGTCATAGTAGGTGGCGGCGCGGTCAAAATTGATCGACTGGCTCATCCATGCGCTCCTCTTATATCTGCTCGTAACTCAGACCCCACATCTGAATCGCGTCAGCGACGATGCTCTGCGTCCCGACGATCAGGATCGTTCCCGCACTGCCGACACGCGCCTTCGCCTCGGCAACCGCCGCCTCAAGGGTCGGCGCGAAGACCGAGTCCGGGTTATAGCGCTGGGCAAGCTGGAGCGCGGTATCGCGGTCGGGAAAATGCAGCGTGATATTGCGTTGCGTTTCGGTCAGGATCAGGCTGTCCACTGCCAGACCGATCTCGCGATACACGCCATCATAATCCTTGTCATCCGGCACGCAGACGATCGCGGCGGCAGGTTCAGTAATCCGACCTTGCAGACTCTCCACCAGCGAGCGCGCAGATTCGGCATTGATAGCGCCATCGACGTATACACGCGGCGACTCCTGCAAAAGCTGACAGCGACCGGGCCAGACGACCGTTTCCAGCCCGTGCCGGATCGCCGCCACATATTCCGGCGAGCCATGTGGAATGCCCGGCAGGCGACCGTGAAGACTGCCCGCGCCCTGCACCGCCAGCGTGGCATTGGCAACCTGGTACTTGCCCATCAGGGCAAGCTCCATCTCTCCATAGCGGCCGAGCGCCATGCGGATACCGCGCGGAGTCATGCCGCGATATTCGCCCATATCCAGCGGCGCGATCCAGAAGAATTCCGCGTTGACTGCGTCAGCCTCTGCCTGAAGCACGGTCAGCACTTCGGTCGGCTGCGGCACGCTGTAGGCGTAACCCATCGGCTTGATGATGCCTGCCTTGTGCCAGGCGATCCGCGCCAGAGAACGCCCCAACTGCTGCGTATGCTCCAGCATGATCGGCGTGAACATCGATACGTGATTGGGCACGACCGAGATATCGTCAAAGCGGCCGCCGCGCCCGACTTCAAGCACGGCGACATTGACACCCTGTTCATCGAACCAGCGCAGCGCGATCGCCAGAAAGATGCCCTGTGGGCTGAAGTACTGCTGTTCGCGCAGCGTCGCCTCGATGGCATCGATTTCCGGCGAGAGTTCGCCGAGAATGCGGCACAAATCGGCTTCAGGGATGGCGCGCCCGTTGACCCGTATCCGCTCGCGGTAGCTCACCAGATGCGGGCTGGTGATCATGCCGACCGTATGCCCCAGGCTCTGGAGCAGCTTCGCGGTGATGGCCGTGGTGGAACCCTTGCCCTTGCTGCCCGTGACAACCGCATACTCGCGGCTGTGGGCAAACAGATCAGCCGCCTGTGCCAGACGGACAGTCGGCGAAATATCGCGCGTCAGCTCATCGGGTCCGCGGGGCTGGCCGCGCAGTTTACGCAGCGAGCGGAAAATATAGGTCACCGCGTCTGTTTCATTCTGAAAAGTGGTCATGCGTGACTCATTCGTGTTCCAGGCGTTGTGCGCGCGTCGCCTGAAGGCAGGGCAAAACGCGCTAGAATAGATAATAACAACTTCGTCCCCACCATGTGATACCGGCTGAACGATGAAACGTCTGTGGACTGCCCTGATTCTGCTCATGTTGGCGCTTTTTGCCACTTCTGGGCCCGCCCGCGCGCTTGACGCCTGCGTCCATGCGCCGCGCTCCCGGCTGGCCCCGGGGATGGTGGCGGCGGTTGCGCCGGGGCTGGGACCCGTCAACGTGCGCGCTTTCCCGGCGGTGAATACCGGCATTCGGGCACAGTTGTATGGCGGCAACCGCGTGACCATCCTCAGCGGGCCAAGCTGCAACGGCCAGCTCAACTGGTGGCGTGTGGAAACGCGATCCGGCGTGCGCGGCTGGATGGCAGAAGGAACGTGGAATCGCTACTGGCTGATCCCGCAGCGGGATATCGATCTCAATCGCCCGGCGCTCAGCCCCTTCGACTGGTCATGCCCGGTGCGGCATACCGTCGGTCACTGCTTTTTGCCATGATGAGCCGTCTGCTGCTGATGCTCACCCTGCTGTCCTTCACGGCGCTGGCAGTGGGCGCGATGACCGCACATACCCTGAGCCTCGATGAAGGACTGAATGCGCTCTTTGGCGAAGCGTGCGCCGAACCCTGTTTCCTCGATATCCGCCTGTACAGCTCGTCGATGACCACTGTCCGGCATGTGCTCGATACCAGCCCTTACATCACCGAGATCGATGAGCGGGCACGGATGGATTTCGTGGGCAATGAGCATCTGTTCTTCCGCTGGCGCTGGCGTGAGGGCGGCATCTCGGATGGCACGTTCGCCTCGCATCACGGCATGGTCTATGGCACATGGCTGTCAGGCGATCTGCCGTTTGGCGATCTCTGGCGGGCGCTCGGCAAACCGGAAGTCTTCACATATACCCTTTCTGCCGGGCGACGCGGCGATCTGCTGATCTACGCCACGCTGTTCAATAATGCCAGCACACGGCTGGCGATCCGGCTGGAATGCCCGCTCACCCCCGGCAACCTGCTGCGCGGCAGAGTCCTCAATGTCGAGTTTCGCCGCGCCGATCTCGCGCTGGTCAACGGCGCGCCCCCGATCGACAATCTGAATGCATGGCTGCGCGCGATGCGGCGGCAGTCCCCGTGCTGAGC
This sequence comes from Anaerolineae bacterium CFX9, assembly GCA_030263515.1. GTDB lineage: Bacteria > Chloroflexota > Anaerolineae > Aggregatilineales > Phototrophicaceae > Flexifilum. The sequence goes on from SZPD01000128.1 coordinate 5,099, forward strand.
GGCGCTTGCCGAATTTCGCCGGGCGGCTAGTATTGAGTCGTTCGCCAGCATAACGACACAAGGATCGTGCTGACATGCCTGTTCCCCCGGAAGGATACCGCTATGAGACCCATATTCAGGTGCGCTGGGCAGACCTTGACGCGCTCGGTCACGTCAACAATGCCACTTACCTGACCTATCTGGAGCAGGCGCGCGTCAGCTACTTCAACGACCTCGGCTTGTGGGACGGCTCGATTCACCAGCTTGGGCTGATCATGGCGAAGGTCACGCTGGAATACCGGCTGCCCGTCTTCGGCACAGATGATGTTTACGTCTATACGCGCTGTGCCCGGCTCGGCAATCGCAGCTTCGACACCGAGCAGATCATCGCACGGCTGAAGGATGGCGCGCTGGAAACCGTCTCGTTCGCCGTGGTGACGATCGTCGTCTACGACTACGCAGCCGGACGATCTGCCCCCATCCCGGAAAGCTGGCGCGAGCGGCTCATCGCCTACGAACCTGCCCCGATCCGCGATGAGCGGACGACGTAAAACCACAAAGTCCATCCCCGCTGCAACGGTTTTCACGAAATCTGCGTACAGGGTTCCAGAGCGCTCTGAACCTGTAACGGATACCTGTATTTCAAATCAATCGAGGAAGCAATCGTGAAACGCTGGTTTGCAGTGATGTTGTTTGTGTTTGTTATTGGGTGGGTTCCGGCGATGGCGCAGGGGGATACCCAGCAGGCGCTGGATGCCATCATCCGCGATTTTGCCGATCCAGACTCGCCCGCCATCGTCGTACAGATTACGACGCCGGATGGAAGCTGGGCGGCGGCGGGCGGCTCTGCAGATGGAACGCGACCGGCGGCCGCCACGGATCGCTTCCGGATCGCCAGTATGTCCAAGACCTTTGTATCTGCGGCGGCGCTGATGCTGGCTGAAGACGGCGTGTTTGCGCTCGACGATCTCGCCGCCGAGTATCTGCCGTCTGAAGTTGTCGCCCAGATCGCCAATGCCGATCAGGCGACGATCCGCCACCTGCTCGGCATGCGCAGCGGCATCCCGGACTATCTGGAAACCGAGGGCTTCTGGGCGCAGGTGCAAAGCGACCTTCAGTACGAATGGACGCCGCTCGAAGCGCTGACCTATGCCTATGACATCCCGGCGCACTTTGCCCCCGGCGAGGATTTCTACTACAGCAACAGCAACTACCTGCTGATGCAGCTCGTGATCGAAGCGGCGACGGATCAGCCGCTGCATGAGGTCATCCGCCAGCGCATCCTCGCTCCGCTGTCCCTGAACGACACCTATACCCAGATCAGCGAGAGCCTGCCCGGCGGGTTCGTCGAAGGCTATGAAGATATCGACTTCGACGGCATCGATGACCCGGTCTCGACCCTCAACGATGGCGCGGGCATGGGCGACGGCGCGCTGATCTCGAACGCCGCCGACCTGACGGCGTTCTATGCCGCTCTGCTGCGCGATCGCACCCTGCTCAGCGGCGATTCGATGCAGGAGCTGCTGAATTTCAGCGCTGACGACGAAGGCGAGCTGTACAGCCTCGGACTGGCGGCCTTTGAGTCGCCCTATGGCACGGCGTGGGGTCACAGCGGCGGCGTGGTGGGTTACCTGAGCATGGGGGTCTACATACCGGAGATCGACACAATCGTGATCGCCCTGAGCGCCAGCAGCGACGTAACGCCGGATCAGCTCGTGTTCGCCGCGCTGGAAGCCGTCAGCCCGTAATCTCGCATCATCTGAACGCCCGCCGGATCGCGTCGCAGATGCGATCCGGCATCTGCCAACCTCATCTGCGGGAGTTCCCATGCCGGCGCGCGTTGTATAATCAGGGTCGTCAACCACAAGGGACGACAGCCACATGCCCGCCACCGAATCTATCCCGATCTATCACACACACCCTCATGACCCGAATCACAAACCGCCGCTGGAACGCATCGTCCTGCGCGATGTGATCGATCTCGCGCTGTGGGCAGGGCAGCTTCTGCTTCAGCACGGCGCGGAAACCGAGCGCATCGAAGAAACCGTCCACCGGCTGGGCACAGCGCTCGGCGCAGACTGGATGGATATCCTGATCTCGCCCAATGCGATCATCGCGACGACCATCAGCGGCGATGAGTTCCGCACCAAAGTTCGGCGCGTGGCCGTGCTGGGCGTCAATATGACCGTGATCGCCGAGATCAATGACCTCAGCCGCCGCGTCGAAGCAGGACAGCTTGACCGCTTTGGCGTGCGCAGTGAGCTGATGCGCATCAGCACGCTCAAACCTGTCTATAATCGCTGGCTGGTGGTCATCATGGTCGGGCTGGCGTGCGCCGCCTTCAGCCGTCTGTTCGGCGGCGACTGGGCGGCATTTGCGCTGGTGTGGGGCGCGTCGTCTGCCGCGATGTTCGTGCGGCAGGAACTGATCCGCCGTTATTTCAATCCGCTGGTCATCGTGACGATCACCTCGTTCACCGCTGCGATGATCGCCAGCCTCGGCTACCGTTTCCAGTGGACGGCAACGCCGTCTGAAGCGCTGGCAGCGTCAGTGCTGCTGCTCGTGCCCGGCGTTCACCTGATCAACGCAGCAGAAGACATGCTCAAGGGACACATGGTTACCGGCGTGATTCGCGGCGTCCTCGGCGCGGTCATTTCTGCCGCCATCGGGCTGGGACTGCTGACGGCAATGCGTATTGTGGGGATTTTCTCGCTATGATCAGCCAGGAATTTGTGCTGCATATGCTCCAGGATGCATTCTGGTCGGCGCTGGCGGCGCTGGGGTTTGCGCTCGTCTTCAGCGCCCCACGGCGAACGTTGTGGGTCTGCGCGCTGATCGGCGCGATCGGCCATGCCTCGCGGACGCTGCTGGAAACTACGGGGCAGACGATCGAGTTCGGAACGTTCATCGCGGCGCTGATCGTTGGCACACTGAGCTGGTTTGCAGCGCGGCGAATGTCGGTTCCGGCGTCGATCTTCGCCATCTGCGGCGCGATCCCGCTCGTACCGGGGTCGTTTGCCTTCCGCGCCATGATCTACATCATCCAGTCGGTCTCGGCTGCGCCTGCCCTGGCAGACGTGATCGTCAACAACGCGATCATCAACATCATCAAGACGGCGGTGATCCTCGCCGCGCTGGCAGCAGGCATCTCAGTGCCGACGCTGCTGTTTCAGCGCCGCAGGCCGGTGGTGTGAACCTTACATTTCCGGCAAACTGCCATTATGAAGATCACCACCGTATGGGGTATGGGGAACGACCTGAGACCGGAGCGTTCTGCTTTTTCAGCCAGCTCTGGTTACGGCGCGGTTCCCGTCACGCCGATCAGCGTGCCGATATCGGTCCCCACCACCACCATCACATCCGCTGACGTAATCCCGTCTGTCCCCGCCTGGATCGCGCTCTGCGGCAGCCCCATCAGCGCCGCCAGATAACGCGCCGTCCAGATGTTGCCCGTATAATCACGGATCACTGTCGTCGTGTTGGTCGGCGTCGGCGTGTTCCCCACTGCCGAGACTGTGACCCCGCGCGCCACCAGCCAATCGCGCGTGCCGCTCGCCAGCCCAACCACATCGGTATTGTTGTAGACGACGATGTTGGCATTTTCGGCTTCAGCGCGCTGGCGAAGATCGTCTACACTGAGCTGCTGCTGTGGGCTGAACACATCCTGAATCAGCGCGCTGATGGCGGTATAGCGGGGGATCAGCACCTGCTCGCCGTCTGGCGTGGTCGCCAGATTGACGTACAGATTGTTGATCACACCGGTGGAGATATTTTCCTGCCGGATATCCTGCGCCAGCACCCCCAGACTGATGATCTGATCGAGTGTCAGATTGGTCTCGTAAGCGCCGGAGAGCGACTCCCACAGCGCGGGGATCTGCCCCAGGAAGTTGATGATACCGCCCGCATTAAGCACCTCGTTCAGCAGGGCGCGGATGACTTCCTGCTGACGGGCAGCGCGGTCGAAATCCGCCCCCTGTGTGGCGCGGGTGCGCGCATACTGGAGCAGCCGTTCGGCGTTCAGGCGCTGACAGCCCGGCTCAAAACGCACATGGATTGTGCCGTACCCCGCGTCGGGATACGTCGGGTCGTCGATCAGCACTGTCGGGCAGACTTCCGCCCCATTCGGTGCGATCATGTCCACCACAGTGGTAAATACGTCAAAGTTGACGCGAATGTAATTGTTGATCTGAATGCCGAGCGCCTCGGTCACCGTCCGCGCCGCCAGCGCAGGACCGCCGCCGGGATACGCGCTGGCATCACCGAGCGAGTTGGCCGTGTTGATACGCTCGGATGTGAAGCCGGGAATCGGCACGTACAGGTCGCGCGGGATCGAGAGCAGGCCGACGGTCTTGCGCACCGGGTCCACGCTGACGACGATCATCGTGTCAGTTCGGAAGGGTCCCGGCTCATCACCGCGCTGATCGATACCGAGCAGCAGAATATTGATCCGGCGCGGATCATTCCATGTGTACTGCGCCAGCGGATCGACGGTCCCCGTCGGCAGCGGCGAGGCTTCGGGCGTCGGCACGGGGGTATCGCCGGGGCGCGTGGTCGCCGTGGGCGGCGGCAGTGTCGGGGTCAGCGTCGGCGTGGGCTGCGCGGCGAAGAAGTCCGAGAACGAGACGACCTGCACGCCGCTGTCGCCGAGGTCGATCGCGACCTGGCGCGCCGCGCTGTAGGCTCCAACCGAGCAAACGACAGTCGCCACGACCAGCGCAGCGACGCCGAGAATAAACATCCAACTGGGTACTCGCATCCTGAAAACACCTGCAAATCCAGGTCCATTTCGCGGATGCATTATAGCGGTTTGAGGTACGATTGGTAGCCTACGAAATGCCTACGCGAACTGGACACCTGCCGATGACCCACCCTGAAATCCGCCGGATCGAGGAACTGAGCATCAACGCCTATCCAGCTCTCAGCACTCTGCTGTATGACGGCTGGGTGCTGCGTTTTTCCGGCGGATTCACACGCCGCGCCAATGCGGTACATCCCCTGGGCGAGTCGTCGCTGCCGCTGGATGAAAAGATCGCCGTGTGCGAGGCTGCCTATCGCGCTGCCGGGCTGCCCGTCGTCTTCAAGCTGACTGGCATCCGCGAGACCGACCCACCCAGCCCGCTGGAGCAGGCGCTGATCGATCGTGGCTATGCGCTCGACAGCCTCACCAGTCTGTATCGCTGTGCGTTGAAACCGCCGTCTGCCCCGCCCTTTCCGGCGATCCGCATCGAGAACACGCTGACGCAGGACTGGCTGAGCGCGTTCATCCGGCTGGAAGGGATCGCGCCGGAAAAAGCGCCGATCGTGCAGATGATGCGCCAGCGAGTCGCACTGCCCACCGGCTGCCTGAGCCTGCTGCGCGACGGGCAGATCGTCGGGCTGGCGCAGGGCGTCGTCGAGGGCGACTGGCTCGGCGTCTACAGCGTGATCGTCGATGAGTCACAGCGCGGGCGCGGCTTCGGCATGGCGCTGATGCAGGCGGTCATGACATGGGGCTGGGAAGCGGGCGCGCGCCGTTCGTATCTGCAAGTCAAAACGGATAACGTCCCGGCGCTGCGGCTGTATCAGCGGCTCGGCTATACGGAAGTTTATCGCTACTGGTATCGTCAGAAGACATAAGCGCACGTTTACCGTTTTTGAAAGGATGCCGAACATGACCGAGACCCTTCAGCCGCGCAAGAACGACTCCGCCAGCCGCTTCGAGATCGACCTCGGCGGCGATCTCGCCGTGATCAACTACCATCTGACGGGCAACACCTATCTGATGACTCATACCGGCGTGCCGGTCGCCTGGCGCGGACGCGGTATCGCCAGCCGCCTGACGCAGTTCGCGCTCGAAACGGCCCGCGACGAAGGGCGCAGCGTCATCCCGGCCTGCTCATTCATCCGCACCTATATCGAGCGCAACCCGGAATTTTTGCCCCTGATCAGCGGATAGGACGAATCGCCCTGACCTCTACCCGCGCAAGACACGGTATACTAGGAACAGTTTAGTTCCTGTAACATACCGAGGTCGTGCGTATGATCCGCAGGGTCGTCTTTGCCGCCTTGTTCCTGCTGCTGAGTCTGCCGGTGCTGGCTTTCGCGCAGACGCCGTCCTTTCTGCCCGCTGATCTTTATGCCCTGACCAACGCCGGCGTGGTCGAACGCTACGCCATCAGCGCCGCCGGAGCCACAAGGATCACACCGCCAGGCGCCTTCGTCCTCGATTTCGGCGTCGATGCCCTCGGAGAACGGCTCGCCTACCGCACGCAGGAAGGTCTGTTCGTCGTCATCCTTGCCAGCGACGGCACAGTCAGCGGACCGGTGCAGATCGAAGGCGAGACCGCGGGCGTTCCGGCGTACCGCGCTCAGGGGGACAGCGTCGCATGGTCGCCAAC
>SZPD01000548.1 GCA_030263515.1 Anaerolineae bacterium CFX9
GTGATAGTTCTGCACGTATTCCTGAAGCTTGTCATACAGCTCATGCCAGTCGTCACTGCCGAGAATGGTGCGCATCGTCTCGATATCAGAGGCGATACCTTCCGTCATGATCTGTGGCGCTTCCTTGGTGCGGCTGTAAACGGTGTACCACGCGCCGGTAGGACGCAGACCGAGACGCTGGATGCCGGGCACCCATTCGCGCACGACGAATTCAAAATATTCCTGATCGCGGCCTGGTTTGATGTCCCAGTTCATCAGAATCTTGACGCTCACCCCGTTAAGCTCCTTCCCGACCCTCGTCGGGGCTAACTCTGCGGCTTGAGGACGATCACCTGAGGCTGTTCCGGCAGATCACTGGCGGAAAGCTTCAGCACATCCTGTTCGGCGCTCTTGCTGACGCCCATCGCCTTCAGGAAACGATCAACCGGGTCAAGCGGCACTGCCAGACCGGGAAGTTCGTAATGCATGGGGATGATGTAGTGCGGCTCGATCAGCGCCACGACTTCTGCCGCCTGCGCCGCGGAAAGCCCGTTGCCTCCGCCGACCGGAACCAGCAGCACGTTCACCTGTCCCATTTCCTCCACCATCGACTGATCGGGCACATGCGCCAGGTCACCCAGATGCAGCACGGTGAGATTATCATAGTCGAAAAGATATGCCACATTTGAACGCACGACGGAATCGCTGACCGTGTGCATGGCGATCCCGGTCACAAAGACGCCGCCGATCTCGTACTCGCCTGACCCGCGCAGCACATACGGGTCTGATTTCACCGTGTCGAGCGCGTTATGCCCTGGCACATCATGGCTGATCGTCACAATGTCGGCTTTGAGTTTTGGCACAGGAATGCCGAGACTCTCCGAAAACGGATCGGTCACCGCCGTGATGCGACCGCGTTCTGTAATGCGAAAACAACTATGCCCGTACCACGTGATTTCCAACGCCATGCCTCCCTACCATACCTGATCATTATAGCCGATCCCGGCGCTTTTTTCCATCCTCGGAGGGCACATTTGTTCTAATTTTATGCTGAAAATCTCTCCCGCGCTATAATCGCTTCGGTATTCGTTCAAGCGACTGCCTCCCCCGGAGACGGCAGTATTCTCAACACGGACAAAAATCCCCATGAGTGAAGACCTGCGCCCATCACCGCGCTACAAGCCCGTTTCACTGTTCGTCACCTGCATTGTCGATATGATCTACCCGAACACCGGCGTTTCTGTCGTCGAGATCCTCGATCATCTGGGCGTGGAAGTACGCTTTCCGATGGCGCAGACCTGCTGCGGTCAGCCCGCCTTCAACAGCGGCTACAGCGCAGAGGCGCGCGTTGTCGCAGAGCAGTTCCTGACCGCTTTTGCCGATGCTGAAGTGATCGTCTGCCCATCCGGAAGCTGTGCCTCGATGGTGCGCCACTACTACCCGGAACTCTTCAGGGGTGACCCGGAATGGGAAGCGCGTGCCCTGTGGGCAGCAGACATCACATGGGAACTGACTGAATACCTTGTGGATGGGCTTGGCATCACCGATCTCGGCGCGAAACTGCCGCCGACGAAAGTTGCCTTTCACCACGCCTGCCACGGCTACCGGCTGATGCATCTCGGCGAGCAGGGGCAGACGCTTGCCCGCCATATCGAAGGCGTGACGGTCAACGAGCTGCCCGGAGCCGATCAGTGCTGCGGTTTCGGCGG
>SZPD01000129.1 GCA_030263515.1 Anaerolineae bacterium CFX9
GGTAGTAGGCGATCCGGTACGCCTCTGCAAGGTACTCCTGCATGGCAGGGCTGGCAGTCATCAGTCCGCGTCCTCAGGCAAGCGGATAATTTTGCTTATGAACATCATCAATATAACAGGACGCAAAATGTTTGACAATAGTTAAATCATGAGTTAAGCGAATGTACTAAACGAACCTTAATCCATTTTTCTCAGGCGGGGGTTTCTCCCAGAGATAAACGGAATGAGTCCTCTATTCCACGGCAGGCGGGGCTTCTCCCCACGCCAGCAGATACGCCACCAGCGCATCGATCTCATCCGGCTGGGCGACCTGCACAAGCTGGTGCGCGCCGGGAAGTTCAAAGACCCGGCGCAGGCTTTCTGCGCGGCCGTCATGAAAATAAGGCGCGCTCAGCGCCAGCCAGCGCAGCGACGGCGTATCAAAAACGCCGCCCGTGCCGACATCCACCAACTGCAAATTCGTGCCGACCGTGCCGACGTGGCAGGTGGCGCAGTTCTGCGCAGCAAAGACGGCAGCGCCGCGCCGGATCACTTCAGGATCGGCGGTGGGCAGCACCGCAGCGGGCGGGGGCGGCAGGTTGAGCAGATAGGTGGTCAGCAGATCGAGATCGAGCGACAAGCCGCCCAGCGGCGCATCCAGCGGCGGCAAACCGTCTTCGATCAGGCCCTCACCCGCCAGGAGATGACGAATGCGGCGCTCGATATCCGCCAGTTCATCCCAATCGCCCGCCCACTGATAGGGTACGGTTTCCGCCAGGCGATACAGCAGCGGGGTATTGCGCGCCCCGCCGGGAAAGCCCTCCCAGGTGCGCCCGTCGGATGTGCCGTCAAAATGACAGGTGGCGCACGACAGCCAGCCATCTGCGCTGATGCGTGGGTCGCGGGCGCTGTGGAAAAGCTGTGCGCCGAGCAGTTCGTCTGCCGGGACGCCGAGCGAACTCAGGGGCAGGACATCATCGACTTCGAGCGTGCGCGTGTTGATGGTAGTCACGGTGCTGTCCAGCGCGTTATGGACGTAGAGCAGGGAATTATCGGCGTTCAGCACCAGCCCGCGCGGATTGACACCGACGGGGATATGTGCCCGCGCCCGCCCGGTATTCAGGTCGATCACGCTGACATCATCGCTGCCGGCATTGGCGACGTACAGCCGCTGCGCAAAGCGATCCAGCGCCAGCGCGAACGGCATATTGACCGGCTGATCGGCGCTGTCCAGGGCGATGCGCGCGCGATCTTCCATCGTCAGATCGCGCAGGTTGACCACGCTGATGACCGGGAAAGCCAGGGTATCGAACGTCGGCAGGCGGTTGCGGTTATTCAGGCGGGTCTGCGGCAGATAGGCGATGCCGCGCGTGATATCCGGCTCGATCGCCTGAAAGACGCCGGTATCGATGCCAGTCGAAACAGTCTGGATGACGCGGCTGCCCGGCAGATAGATCAGGCTGATATCGCCGCTCCAGAAATGCGTCACGTAGAGGAAATCTCCCCACAGCGCCAGCCCGGCAGGGAAATCGGGGACGGTGATCGTGCTCGTGACCCCCTGCGTGCGCAGGTCGATCACGGCGATCGCGCCGCTGCCGAACATCGAGACGTAGGCACGGTTGTTATCTGCCGCCACGCCATACGCCCATGCGCCGGGCAGGCTGATCGTGTTCACAGCGCGGAAGAGGCGCGCATCAATGACGGTCAGCGTCGCCGATCCGCGATTGGCGACCAGCGCCAGATTGCCGTCTGGCGTGAAAGCGATGCTGCGCGGATCGTCGCCAGTGCGCACTTCTGCCAGCACACGGCTCTGCCCCGGATTGGCGAAGGTCACACTGTCGTTGAGCAGGTTGACCGCCGCAACGATGCGCGTGTCATCCGGGCGAACGGCGATGCTTGACGATCGGAAAGCGACATTCAGGTTGGCGTTGGGCAGCGCGAACAGGGGCAGCGGCGTTGGCGTTGCCGCGGTCTGCGCCTGGGCAGGCGTCCGCACGGGAGCCATGACGAGCAGGGCAGCCGCAAAGAGGATGGCGGCGAGAAAGACCACGGTGGCGAGGCGGCGCATGGGTTACGACTCCAGCGCGATCAGGCGGTCATGCCAGATCGTAAAGGTGCGGCTCCGGATCTGCCGCTCACCATTCTCGTCGATGCCGGTGATCACGATCGTCAGCGTGCGCGCATCCGACGCCGATTCGCCGCTGGCGCGCGCGATATTCTCGATCTGCGTGAAGCGGTTGATCAGATTGGCCGGGCTGTAGGTATACGTCAGGCTGCGCCCGCTGATGCGGATATCGCCATCCTCAAGGATCAGCGCGGGCGTCGTCAGCGTGCGGAAAGCCTGGGCATTCGTCCAGCCGTCCGGGACGGTGAACGAAAAGTTGTAATTGACGGCAGCCGGGATGGTGACATCAGTCAGCAGGGGGTTCCACGGCAGGGGTTCATGCGCTTCAGGCACGACGTAGATGTTATACGCGCCGTTCTGCTCGCCAAGCACGCCGCCTTGCAGCGCGACTGTGTTTTCGCCCGTCGAAGTCACGCCGTCATAGCGCAGCCGGATGCTGACGCGCCACACCCCGACCTGATCGACGACGAAATGCTGCGCCGGATCGGAAAAGTAGCCGATCGCGTTCGCCGTGCCCCGGATGGTGCGCGTCGTGCCATCCGGCGCGGTGATCAGCGCCTCGATCGTCATCGGCAGCGTCGGCGCGGCTTGCCCGGTCAGCGTGAACGTCTCGCCGAGTGTCAGAACATCGCCGGGGCGCGTCCCGGTCGGATGGAAGAAGGCGGAAACTGGCTGTCCGTTGAGGTTGAACAGGATCGGGTCACGCCCCGGCGGCAGTGTGCGCGCCGCGCTGCTGTCGTTTTCGTGGATCAGCAGGCTGGCGTAGACAGCGGTATCGCGGATGGCGGGCACAGCCGGATCGCTCAGGGCTGGCGTGCGGATGACCGCCCCGCCGAACAGGAAAGCGAAATCGCCGGGCTGCGCGCCGGCAGCGCCTGCGCCGATCTGCTGACCCAGCCGGTCACTGCCAGAATACGCGAGAGACAAGCCGCCCTCGTCGCCGCCGAGCACTGTCTGGCGGACGCTCACACCAGGGCGCGAGATGCTCAGGTAGCTGTAGGTATCGGCGATATCCTGTGGGAACAGGGATGGCAGCGGCGTGACAGCGCTCAGCGTGCTGATCGGCAGCTCGCCGCGCACGTCGAGCAGCGAATATTCGCGATCACGGCTGACAGCTTCCAGCCATGCAGCGTATTCGCCGCTGACATCCTGCACAGTCATGATCGGGCGCAGCAGATCATCCTCACCGGAACCCATCCAGACGATATCGCCGCTGAAGTACGGGAAATAGGGCCTGGGCGGCATACGGATACCGATCACATCGGCATAGCGCTGCGCGAAGAACCATGCCGGGCGGGGCGTCGCATCGGGGGCATTTGCCATCCCGCGCCGCCCATGCGCAACGATACGCTCGCTGCCTGAGGCGATCACACCGGCACTGCGCAGCACCGCAGACCACAGGCTGCCATCTTCTGCCTGCCACTGCACATCATATTCGACCAGATATTCACCGGGGACTGCAAACGTGAAGTGCTCGGTATCGGCGTCGGGCGTGAAGATGCCGCGCGGATTCGCCCTTCCGCTGAGTTCGTGCTGGAGGATGGCATCGCCATCGAGCGGAAAGACGCGCAGGCGCACCTGCACATCCGCCGGCATGGCGGGCTGGATGCGCAGCCCCATGTCGAAGGTATCGCCGAGTTCAAACGGTGTGCCCGGCAGCACCGCCGGCACGATATCTGCCGTCCGTGCAATGCGGACGCGATAAACGCCGCCGCCTTCGTAGCGGTTGCCCCACACATCGCGGACGGTGAAGGACATCTCGATGGTATAGCTGCCGTCCTGAGGGAATTCATAAGCGGTCAGCCGTGGATCGAGCGTCGTCAGGCGGAGCAGATCGACCGGCGTCGCTGAACCGAAGCGCTGGCGATCATCCGGCGCGCTGGTCGAGATGCGAACCTGGGCGATCGGCGCGCGGAAGTTCGCCACACTGACACCTTCACGCCGGACACGCACGGCGATCTCGCCGCCCGGCAGGTCGAACGGGATCAGCGGCGCGCCGATGCTGGTGCTGATATTGGGCAGCGCGTTGAGCAGATACGGTTCCAGACTGTAGGGGATCGGGTTGTCGTCGCGGTCGGTGCGCGGCAGAACGAGTACGTCGCCCGGATAGCGGATGCGATCTGACAGGGCAAAATGCGCCCGGTCTTCGTCGCTCAGCGCACCGCGCGCGCCGTCTGCGCCCTCTTCCATGAAGAGCGCGCTCGGCAGCGTCGCCCGCAGAACATCACCACGGTTGAAGACGACTGGCAGGCGGGTATAGGGCTGAGGCGGGGCGTTTTCACGTTCAGGACGCCCGATGATGAGCGGCGCTTCTTCCCAGAGCAGGGTTTCTCCAGCCCGTGTGAGATATCCCTGCAAGCGAGCAGTATACAGACCTGCGGGCAGATCCTGCGGCGGCGTAAAGCGGAACGTGAGCGGGAAGCTGGCGCGGTTGTCTCGGCGCAGGATGACCGATGCAGGGACGCTGATCGACTCGACCGGGATGCTCGCAGCGAGGTTATCGACCGCCAGCCCGGACGGAGTCATGATGTTCGACCAGCCGTTGTTGGTGAAGCGATCCACAACGGGCTGCGCAGGCGCATCAGTGTCTTCCCCGAACTGCACTGCCACCGGCGTCAGCCAGAGCTGCGCGCTCAGCGAAGCATCCAGCGGCACGTCGGCATTGAAGGTGACATCCAGCTCGACGCGCAGTTCTCGGTCATGATCCAGCGAGAGGGATGACGCGCGTCCGACTGCTGACCATACTGCCGCGCCGCCCGAAAGCGCGCCGCCGACCGTGAACGAGACCGGTGTATCGTCAAAAGCGGCGTCAGGACGGTAGAGTCCATCGCGTTCGCTGCGTGCCTCAAATGGCAGCGAGAAATCATATTCTGCCCGCGTGATCCCACTGCTGTCCAGCAGGCGCAGTCCGTCGAGGACGACCGACTCTTCAGCGGCGAGGTTGACCGCATCGATCTGCTGCGGCAGGCGCAGTTCCAGCCCATCATCACCGGCTGAGGCGGCGATCGTCACCGAGCGCGGATTGCGGATCAGCGTGCCGCTGAACTGTGCCTGCTGACTGAGGCTGCCATTGGCGCGCCGTTCCAGGCGGAAGCTGTAACGCAGCTCGCCTTCCAGCAGATCGACCACCAGCGAAGCGTAGTCTGCCGGCAGTCCGGCGATTCCCAGATAAAGGGACTGTGTGTTGCGCAGTGACCAGACGGAAAGCCCATCGACCACGGTTGGGCGCTGACCTTCCAGCGCGCGCCAGTCGTCGAGCGAGCCGTCGATGCTCAGCGGCGTGACCGGCGCTGCCTGATCGGTATCTGTGGCGAACGGAACGTAGACGATGGCGGCGGGACCGCCGGGCACTGCCACGCTGATATCGCGCGGGTCTGTGGGCGGGGGCTGCTGCTGTGGGCTGATCAGAATCGGCGTGTTCGGTGTGGCGCTGATGCGCGCCTGAAAGATGCCCGTGATGCCCGCCACGGCAAAAGCGGTGTCGTAGGTATAGAGATTGCGCAGGGTCAGGAACGCATTCGGGTAGACCGAACCGGCGCTGCCGTTTATCGTGACGATGCCATCGGCATTCGGCGCAGACACGGTGATCAGGGGATTGAGCGGCGGATCGCCGAACGCTGCGCGCGGCGTTTCCTGCGCGCCCAGGGGGACTGCGCAGACCAGGCAGATGAAAACGACGAGGCAGCCCAGACGACGCAAGGCGCACTCCCTGAGGATGCATGAAGACGCTGAAAGGCAGTATACCGTAGATTGCGAGATTGCGCGTATGAGAAGACCGTTGATCGCCTCAGGGCTGGAAGTCGAGCGACTCCGTCAGCACATCCAGCGAAGCGATCAGCGCCGCGGCGCTGCTGTTGTTGAGCAGGGTATAGTCCGCCATGGCGATCGGGCCGCCCTTCTCCAGATTCTCGATCTCGGCATAGTCGCGCGCCTGCGCCTGTTCGACGGTCAGCGGACGTTCGGGGCGTTGGGTCAGGCGGGCATAACGCAGCGGGCGATCGCTGATGATGGCGACCACGATCAGCCCGTCACCCAGTTCGCGGCGCAGGGTCTTGTATTCGCTCCAGCTATACAGCCCGTCGATCACGATGCAGGGGCGGGTCTCCAGCGCCTGCTTGAGGATCGGCAGGGCGCGCTTTGCCATCACGTCCATGCCTTCGTGGGCGCGGAATTCCTCACGGATGATGCGCTCATTTTCGGGATTCAGCTCCCAGCCGCGCCGCGCCACTTCATCGGTGACGATCCCGCCAAAGCGAAACTGAAAGAAGCCGCGCGCTTCCAGATGGTGTGCGCACAGGGATTTGCCTGCGCCCGGCATCCCGACGAGCGCCAGTGCGCGCGGAATTTGCGTGTTCATGCCAGCCTCAGTCTGCAAAAGTTGATGGTGAAGCCTTCGGTATCAGCGGGCATTATACCAGCCCGGCGGCGGCGGCGTGACAGCGAATTCCAACCGGATCAGCTATTCTTTTTTACGCCTGCACAAGGATAAAAATAACCACAGGTCTTCATGATATTTTCGGAAATTTTGACGGACGTTTATGATTCGATGCAGGATCCATGTCCTATAATCTTGTTTACTAAATGTAATTTCGTAATAGTGAATACCTTCGGGACGCTTGCATATGACACAGGTTCCCACCAACCAGAGTTTCGCCGACGAAGTCAAGATCGACCGCCTGAAAGTCCTGTGGCGGGTGACGCTGGTCGGCAGCGCAGTGATCGGCTGGATCGTGCTGAATATCGGCGTGCTGCAGCGCGTGGATGTGGTTGGCAGCGTGCTGCCGTTCATCGTCCTCGCAGCGGTTGCGCTGGTGACGCGCTGGTTCGTCAACCACAATCGGTATACGATCGGCGCGTGGTCATATTCGCTGGGCACGATGCTGGCAGTCGCTGTGGCGCTGATGTTCGGGGCGCGCAGCGAGATGGGCGTGCAGATCATCCCGTTCAGCTTTTCGCTGGTGATCTTCATCGTCGGCTTGCTGATGCGCCCTCAGGATACGATCTTCTTCGCGCTGGTCTCGACGGCGCTGATCATCGGCGTGCCTGCGTGGCAGCTCGGCAGCTTCGAGTTCTTCAGCCTGTATCAGATCGCCGCCATCGCGCTGACGGTGCTGAGCGCGCTGCTCGGTATCCAGGTCACGGGCGATCTGTTCCAGATCACCGACTGGGCGCTTTCGAACTATCAGCGTGAGCGCCGCATCGCCGGGGAATTGTTCGAGAGCCGCGCCGCGCTGGAGAAATCGCTCCTGCGCGCGCAGGCACTCTCGGATCAGCTCAAGCTGATCAATGAAGACCTTGCCGCTGCGCGCACCGCTGCTGAAGAAGCCAAACACTATCGCGGTCAGTTCCTCGCCAACATGAGCCATGAGCTGCGCACGCCGCTGAACGCCGTCATCGGCTTCAGCGAGACGATGCTCAAGTTCCCGGCGATGTACGACGGCATCAAACTGCCCTCCGCCTATGAAGACGACCTGTCGCAGATCTACTCCAGCGGTCGCCAGCTTCTCAACCTGATCAACGACATCCTCGACCTGGCCAAGGTGGATGCGGGCAAACTCGACATCCGCATGGAGCGCGTCGATCTGCGCAGTGTCGTCAGCTCGGTCGTCTCGACAGCGGCAGGTCTGATCGGGGCCAAACCAGTCCGGCTGGAAGTCGAAATGCCCGATCCGTCGCCCGCGCTTTGGGCAGACCGGGCGCGCGTTTCGCAGATTCTGCTCAATATCTACAGCAACGCTGCCAAATTCACTGATGAAGGCTCGATCCGGCTGCGCGTAAACGAGACGGATGAAGGCGTGCTGGTGAGCGTCACCGATACCGGGATGGGGATTGCGCAGAACAACCTGGAGCTGATCTTTGAGGAATTCAAGCAGGCAGAAACGGGCAGACGCGATCCGCGTTCTGGCGCGGGTCTCGGTCTGGCGATTTCGCGCCAGCTTGCGACCCTGATGGGCGGGCGAATCTGGGCAGACAGTGAACTGGGCAAGGGCAGCACTTTCCATGTGCTGTTTCAGGCGTATCGCGATCAGGATCAGCAGTCGCCGGATGTGCCGCCTCAGACAGTGGAAGCCGATCTCGCGGAAACTGCCGTGGCGCAGACTGCCTGATGCCGCCTGAAAAATAATACGACTTTATCTCGCGTGGGTTTTTGAAAGAGTGTCCTATGCGTATCCTCTATGTGGAAGATAATCCCGCCAATCTCTCGCTGATGCAGCGCATTGCGCGCATGGGCGGCCATGAGATCATCTCATACACTGAAGGGGAATCCGCGCTCTCCAACTTCGATGGAGACAAGCCGGATCTGATCCTGCTCGATGTGCAGTTGGCGGGCGCGCTGACGGGTCTGGATGTCGTCCGCGCTCTGCGTGAACGCGGTGTGACCAAACCGATCGTCGCGGTGACGGCCTATGCCATGCTCGGCGATCGCGAGCGCTGCCTGGAAGCGGGTTTTGATACCTATATCTCCAAGCCGCTGCCCGTCGCAGAACTGGTCGAACTGGTGCAGCAATACGAGGTTGACAGCAAGAGCGCGCCTGAGGCGGCGACCACACCCGCAGAAACGCCGGCCGCGGAGCCTGCGGCGGCTTCCTCATCGCCGGCTGAGCCGGAGACACAGGTCAGCCTGCCGGTGGTGGCCAGCCCAGAAGCGGACGCCGCACCCAAAGCTGAAACGGCTGCATCCCCGGCAGAAGCGCAGGATGACATCGAACAGACTCAGGTGGACCCACAGCGCCGGATTGCCGCAGATATCGCGGCGATCACCAGCGCGGCGGAGAAGAAATAAACCGCGCTTTATGCCAGCAGATTGAGGGCGGCTGGCTGGAGCGTAAACGTCAGTTCCGAGCCGCTGTTCGGCTCGCCATCCAGCTCCATCCCCAGGGGCGTTCCCAGACTTTTCACGCTGATCTGACGCGCCCTGCCGCTGCGCACATTGGGGTGCGTCAGATGCGTGGCATCATAAACCCGCTTGAGCGCTGCCAGCACTCTCAGGCGGTTGATCCCTTCGACCAGCACGACATCGAACAGCCCGTCACGCGGCTCGGCATCCGGCGCGATCTTCATGCCATGACCGAACGTCGTGCCATTGGCGACGGCGACGAGAAACGCGCGCCCTTCATACCAGTCTTCGCCATCCAGCCGCACCTGCACCACCGGCGGCTGATACGTCAGCAGGGTGGCGATCGTCGAGGTCAGGAATGTCCAGGGGCGGCGTTTGGCACGGTTGACCCGGTTGGCGACTTCACCGCTCATGCCGGCGCTGGCGATGTTGAGAAAATATTCCCGCTGAGCGCCGTTCTCCAGCAAGCCGAGGTCAGTCGGGCGCGGCGCGGCCTGGGCGATCCAGCGCGCCGCTGAGCGCACATCGTTGAGCGGAATGCCCATGCCGCGCGCCCAGTCTCGCCCTGTGCCGATGGGCAGTGTGCCGTAGACCATGCTGTCCTCTGCCGGGATGCGCGTCCCCAGTTCTGCCAGGGCGTTGACGAGGATGTGATTGGTCCCGTCGCCGCCGATGCTGATCACGCGCCGGATGCCGACTTCCCAGGCTTTGTCCAGATGTTTTGCCACTTCGTCCGGATGCTGGGTCACGGCGATCACCAGCTCGCCAAGCTGATCCCACAGCATCGGCTCGATTTCTTTCCAGAGCGCCCCGGCACGACCGCCAGCAGCATGAGGATTGAGGACGATGAGCGTTCGTGACATCGGATTTGTCTTCCTTGAGAACCGGGATGATCGGGTACAATTCGGTTTGCGGCGCTGTGTTTCTACAACAATACAACACAGACTCGGTTTAACAGTTCTTAAGAGTTTAACTTCGCCGCAAAATCCGTCATGACCAGGTAAAACACAGTCCGATGCGCATTCTCCTGACCAATCACATTCTTGATCCTCTTGCTGGCTCAGAACTCTATGTTCATGATGTGGCGCAAACGCTGCTGGAGCGCGGTCATACGCCCATCGTCTACAGCCCCGTACTGGGGGATACGGCAGACATGATCCGCCGCCACGGAATCGCGGTGGTGGACGATCTCAACCAGATCGCCGCAGCGCCGGATCTGATCCACGCGCAGCATCATCTGTCCACGATGGCGGCGCTGTCGCATTTCCGCGCCACTCCGGCGGTTTACGTTTGTCACGGCTGGCTGCCCTGGATCGAGACCCCGCCGCGTCATCCGTGCATCCTGCATTACGTCATCGTGAGCGAAATTCTGTGGGAACGGCTGATCTCAGAAAACGGCATTCCTCGCGAGGCGATCACGCATATCCCCAATTTCGTCGATCTGACCCGGTTTCAGCCGCGCGCCGGACTGAACGCGAGGCCCCAGCGCGCCCTGCTGTTCTGCAACCACGCCAGCGATTACAACTTTGGCGCTGTTGTGCGCCGCGCCTGTGAACAGTCCGGGATCCCGCTGGATATCGTCGGCCTCTCGAATGGCAACCCGATTCGCCAGCCGGAGACTATCCTGCACGAATACGACCTGATTTTTGCCCGCGGGCGGGCAGCGATGGAGAGCATCGCCACCGGGGCAGCAGTCATCCTGGTCGGTCCTGAAGGGGCAGGCGAACTGATGATGACGACAAACTGGGAGTGGAACTTCCGTCACAATTTCGGGCTTCGGGCGCTCAGCAAGCCGGTCACGGAGGCATGGCTGACCGCGCAGATCAGCCGCTATGATGCTGAGGATGCGCAGCGGTTATCAGCCATCTTTCGCGGCATTGCCAGCCGGGATGCGGCGGTGGATCAGCTTGAGGCCGTCTATACGCGGGCGCTGAATGCATGGGCGGTCACAAAACCGGATGCTGAAGCCGAGAGCCGCGCCACTGCCGGTTATCTGGCATGGCTGGCTCGTTCAGCCCCCAACAGGCTCTCGCGTGAGCTGGCAGAGGTGCAGACGCGCTTTGAGGTGCTTCAGGGGGAACGTGATATGCTGGCTGCACACGTCGATGGGCTTAATGCGCACGTCGATGGGCTTAAAAGGCAGCTTGACATCCTGACGGCGCAAAACAGCGAGCTGGCGCAAAAGGCGGACACGCTGCTTGCCGAGCAGCGCGTGCCGCTGCCCGCGAAGCTATATCGGGCGCTCATTCCGCTGCCGATTCGGCTGAAGCTGCGCGATCTGCGTCATAGAGTCCTTTCTCGTTGATCGGCCACAGCCATTCCTGTGGCGAGTAGCCGCGCCCTTCCCCCAGAATTGACGACGAGGATTTCGCAGGGAGTATCCTGTTCGACCAGTGAGCAAACTGCATCGACCAGCACAGGCGGACTGCCGAGACTGAGAACGACACAGGCGATTTCGGGGTGGGCTGCGGCGGATGTGTTCATATACCAACGGATTGTT
>SZPD01000549.1 GCA_030263515.1 Anaerolineae bacterium CFX9
CCCCTCAGCCGCTAAACATGTGTAGGACACATGCTTGCGTTACAAGCCGGAGCGTCCCGATTTCGGAGACATCGGCGCGGCTGAGGGGAGAGCGAGCTAAAACGCTCGCTCCTCATACGCCGGAGGGCTTGATGTGCCGCGCTCACGCGCAGCACCGCTGAACGACCCTGCGGGTGTCGTCCAGCGCGTCGGCAGGGTCAACCATGCCGACCAGACACACTTCGTGCGTCCGAGCAGGGCTAAGTAGCCCTGAAAAAGCGCATTCAGAAAATTTGCCACTCTCAAGCTGCCGCGAGATCTGACTTATAGTAACATTAAATAGCGGTTAACATCGCAATACAAGTCACACGTCAGCTCAAATACATTGATAAAACTCTATGGCTCAACTCGAACAGTTACAGCACGGTATTCAAGTATACGGTATTGTCCCACAACAAACGGTCACACTGATTGATGTGGAGTGGAGCGGCTCGAATGCGGTGACGGTTGTCTACCGCCGCAGTGATGGTAAGATCGGCGACACCCTGCTCTATCGGGAAAATGAAGCGGAACTGGAAATTGTCCAAGCCGAACGACTATGGGCGTTCGACGTGGATGGGGCGTTGCTGCGCCTGGTTTCGGAAGCTTATCGTATCCACCTTGCTCACCTTTTTGACCCTAT
This sequence comes from Anaerolineae bacterium CFX9, assembly GCA_030263515.1. Lineage (GTDB taxonomy): Bacteria > Chloroflexota > Anaerolineae > Aggregatilineales > Phototrophicaceae > Flexifilum. Next base: position 662 of record SZPD01000549.1, read on the forward strand.
GCTTGCAGTTCACACGTCGATGATTGAACCACTGCCGCACCAGATCACCGCAGTGTATGACGAAATGCTCACACGCCAGCCTCTGCGTTTCCTGCTGGCGGATGATCCCGGTGCAGGCAAGACCATCATGGCGGGTTTGTTGATCCGCGAACTGGTCGTGCGCGGGGATGTGCGCCGCTGTCTGATCTGTGCGCCGGGCAGCCTGACCGAACAATGGCAGGATGAACTGTGGTCGAAGTTTCAGCTTGATTTTACCATCATGACCCGCGAGATGGTTGAAACATCGCGCAGTGGTAATCCTTTCGCCGAGCAAGACCTCATCATCGTTCGGCTCGACCAGTTGAGCCGCAGTGAAGAACTACAAGCGCGACTCCAGCAAACCGATTGGGATTTAGTCGTCTGCGACGAAGCTCACAAGATGTCCGCTTCCTTCTTTGGCGGTGATCTGAAGGAAACCAAACGCTATCGCCTCGGCAAACTGCTGGGCGAACTGACCCGTCATTTCCTGCTGATGACCGCTACACCGCACAACGGTAAAGAAGAAGACTTCCAGTTGTTTCTGGCACTGCTGGATGCAGATCGTTTTGAGGGGCGTTTCCGCGATGGTGTTCATCAGGTGGATGTATCTGATCTGATGCGGCGCATGGTGAAAGAGCGCCTACTCAAATTTGACGGCAAGCCCTTGTTCCCGGAGCGGCGAGCATACACCGTCAACTACATGCTCTCACCAGAAGAAGATATTCTCTACGAAGCGGTGACCGAATATGTCCGGCAGGAATTCAACCGGGCGGAGCAGCTCGAAAACGATGGACGCAAAGGTACAGTCGGCTTTGCGCTGACCATTCTACAGCGGCGGCTGGCATCATCACCGGAAGCCATTTACCAATCGCTGAAACGCCGCCGTGAACGGCTGGAAAAGCGATTGAAAGAGGCGCAGCGCACCCGTGAGCGCGTCCTACAGGCGGAAGGCCCGACCTACGACGAGGACTACTGGGACGATTTCGAGGATGCACCCGATTCGG
>SZPD01000550.1 GCA_030263515.1 Anaerolineae bacterium CFX9
CCGCTGATCAAATCAGAGTTGCATAACCAGCAGCATTCTCTATGAAAATCGTAGTGGATCGCCATTTTGCGATCAAAATCTTCAATAGCAGGCCAAGGAGTCTATCATCGTAAAGTTGCATTATGAGAATGTTGCCGGATCCAATTACGGAGAGCATGATTCCCAAGACCGCACATGGCCGTTAGATCGAAGGCTATGTACGGTCTGCACGGTTATGTAGGGTTTTTCAGCGCATTCCGTTTTCAATTGGCGACACATCATAGCGGCGCATCATGTCGCGCACCTCAGCAGGCTGAACCCCATATGTCATGCCTTCAGGAGTACGCTTACGCCGGCCATCGTCCAGCAGATGCAGCCGCTTGAGGATGTGACCAATCCACTGCGCGTCGCCGAATTTTTCGCTGGGCTGTCCCAACAGTCGGGCAACTTCCTCACGAACAACCCTCGCTTTTAGCCAGACGGTTTCCGTCTGATTGCGGGTCATAATTTCCAAGGCTTGCAGCACCGCTTCTTCTCGGTCACTCAGCGCTTTGCCTTCACTAGAGCGTGTTATGCACTTTTGAAAAGGGCGTGAATAAAATAGCGGGATGAACAGAAAACCGTACCCCACTGATGTGAGCGATGACGAATGGGTATTTGTCGCGCCCTACTTGACCTTGATGACGGAAGATGCGCCGCAGCGCGACCATCCGTTGCGTGAAGTATTCAATGGCTTGCGCTACGTGGCACGGGGCGGCATCTCGTGGCGGATGGTACCGAACGATTTGCCGCCCTGGTACACCGTCTACCAGCAAACCCAACGCTGGTTGAAAGCTGGTGTATTTGAGGCAATGGTGCATGATTTGCGGGTGCTGCTGCGGCTGGCAGCGGGGCGCAATCCACAACCCATCGGGGCGATTTTCGACAGCCGGATGCTGCAATCCAGCCCGGAAAGCGGTGAACGAGCGGGTTATGATGGTGCCAAACGCCGCAAAGGCAGCAAAACGCACCTGGCGGTGGATACCCTGGGGCTGTTGTTGACACTGCATGTCACGCCTGCCGATGAGCAGGATCGCGCTCAGGTGGGACAATTGGCCCAGGATGTGCAGACGGTCACCGGCGAAATGGTCGAGGTCGCTTTTGTCGATCAAGGTTACACAGGCGAGACGGCGGAGCAGGCGGCATCTGAACACGGTATTCGCCTGGAAGTCGTCAAACTACCCGAAGCCAAACGCGGCTTTGTGTTGTTGCCACGCCGGTGGGTGGTCGAGCGCAGTTTTGGCTGGCTGGCGCGGTTTCGGCGACTGGCACGCGATTATGAACGGCTGCCCGACACTCTCAAAGGCTTACATTTTCTGGCGTTTGCCATGTTGATGGCGCAGCGTTTCGTTCAAACTATCGCTCGCTGTCTCTAGTGCATAACAGGCTCTAACCTGCTCATCCCATTCGGCAGCTTCAGAGATCGCCTGCAACAGTCCGGTCACTGCGCCGCGCTCTTCAAAGAAAGCCGCCAGTTCCACCAGCGGCGACCAGAGTTCCCCGGAGCGGTTGTGCCGCCCGAATGCGCCCCGGCACGACCCAAACGAGTTGAGCTGTGACCACGAGACGTTGACCTTTCCGGTAAGCAGCTTCTTGTTTTCGCTGCTCCATCCGCGACGATCTGCGCTCGACGTTCTGTGTGGTTTAGCAAAACACAT
>SZPD01000130.1 GCA_030263515.1 Anaerolineae bacterium CFX9
CCGGTTGAGCAGGATGGCATGAATCTCGGCGGCGGTCCCAACGTGGACATGCGCCCGACGAATGCCCGTCCGCCCGGCTTCATCTGCCCGCCGGGTGACCCGCACTTCGCACAGGGCGGCTTCTCCGCCGGGCAGCGCCCAGCATTTGAGCGAACGCGCGCCGATATACTCATTCCACGCCTGCCCACGCGGCATCGCCTCGCGCCAGATCGCTTTCACGTTCTCCGGCGGTATGCCGTCCGTGGGCGAGATGATGGTATAGCCGCGCCGCTGCCCTTCCAGCAGATAATCGATGACCAGTTCGCGCATGGAAGCTCAGCGGGCGACGAGCATCTTCGGCTTTGGGCGAATCTGGTTGAAGAACACCTTCATGGCGGCATCAACCCCAATCCCATTGACGATGCTGGTCGAATAGATCGCCGTCTTGTAGCCGAGCCGAGCCGCCTGGTTATTCAGCCGGCGGATCTCGTTGCTGTACTGGTTCATCAGCGCTTCGAGCGTGGTCGTCTCCTCCCACAGATCCGATTTGTTGACGAGCAGGGTGAAGGCTTTCAGGTTGCGCCGCCCTTCAGCATCTTCCTCGATCAGGTTCATGATGAAGTTGAGCGCGTCCTTGTGCGTCAGCACATCCTGATGATCGATCAGGAAGATCAGCCCGCGCGGCCTGACCTGCTGGAACAGTTCCGTCCAGTCCGTCTCCCACATGGCGTACTCGCCGCCCACATCCCGCGTCGGGCGCAGCCGCATGGATTCGCTGCCCACCTGCGCGCTGAACGTGCCGACGTGATCGCCGCCGGGCGCGGTCGGCGCTGGATCGAAACCTTCCAGCGTGCTGACGTTGCTGCGCAGCCACTCGATCAGCGTGGTCTTGCCGGTCTGGCGCGCACCGAGGACGATGAACGGCAGCCCGGAAATGCGGACGTAGACGAAATCGTTCAGGCTGTCCCGGCTCTGGGAGAGCGACTGTGTGAGGTTATTGAGGAAATCCCTGCCCGTCTGCCCGAAGATAGCAGTGACGATGGTTTCCACGAGTGAAGTCATTCGGCATCCTTCCCGCCTTGCGATCGTGCATCATGATCCATAGTACGAGTCAAATGGCGGGAAAGTATCATCCCGGCGCAACTTTACGGTAAGATTGAACATGGGAATTGCCGTTTGTGCATTTAATCCTGCCTTTACTGGCTTGCAGCACGAATTGATGCCGCAGTGAGCGTGCAGGCAGACAGACGCTGTCCGCTCAGCCGAATGAACCGGTCTAATCAGAACTCATGAAGCCAACTACCGCCCTGATCGAACGTGTCCGCCAGGTGAATGATACGCACCAGCATGTCTTTTTGCATGTGGAGCCGGCGCTGGCGCAGATGAAAGCCGGGCAGTCCCTGCTTATCCGCGCCAGTGACACATGGACGCCGTACCTGCGTGAGCAGTGGTTCCCGGTCGGCGCGCAGAAACAGACGCTGATCGTCGAACGGCCGATCAGCGCGGCGATCGAGCCGGGCATGACGGTAGATGTTCTCGGCGTGATCGGCAAACCCTACCGCTTCCGCCGGACGCTGCGCAACGTCCTGCTGATCGCGCATGATACCCCGCCGACGCCGCTGCTGATGGTCATTCCCGGTCTGGTCGCCAACCATACCAGTGTGACGCTGCTGCTGCTGGGGGCGGCTGCCAGCTACGGCACTGAGCATATCCCCGCCGAAGTCGAGGTCCTCAAGGGGGACGCCGAATTCAATTTCGCCAACCGCGTCACGACGATCGGCTGGGCAGATCAGGTGCTGGTGGTGGTCAACCCGGCAGACGAGATGAGCAACTTCAGCCGCCTGTTCAATATGTTCGGCGAACTGCGGGCGGAAATTCCGCAGAACTATCTGTTCGGCGTCTCTCAGCTCACGCTGCCGTGCGGCGCAGGCGCATGTTCGGCGTGCATGGTGCGGCTCAAGCGCGGAGAAACCCTGCTCGCCTGCACTCAGGGACCGGCTTTCGACCTGACCGAGGTACAGTTCTGATGATCCGCATCACCCGCCCCGGAAAGCAGGGGATCACGCTCGAAAATCCAGTCATGAACGCGGCAGGTATCCTCGGCTGGGGGGATGCCTACCGTGATGTGATCGACTGGTCAAAGCTGGGCGCGTTCGTCACCAATCCGGTCTCGCTGGCAATGCGCAGCCCGGCCAACGGCACGCGGGTTGTGCCGCTGGACGCCGGGATGCTGGTGCATACCGGGCTGCCCAACCTGGGGCTAAGCAAGACGATCGACACCTATCGAGCGGCGTGGGAACGCCTGCCGATCCCGGTCATCCTGCATCTGATCGCCACCACGCCAGACGAGATCATGCGCTGTATGGAGCGCATCGAGAGCGAAGACATCATCGCCGGTGTGGAACTGGGGCTGGATGATGATATCGCCGTGCCTGAAGCGGCGGCGCTGGTGCGGGCAGCCTGTGAGCGATGGGAAAAACCGGTGCTGGTGCGGCTGCCCTTTGGCGAGAAACATGACTTTGCCAGAGCCATGATCGGCGCGGGCGCGGGCGGGCTGGTGCTGTGTGCCGCCCCGCGTGGGACAGCGCGCGACGCCGCCGGACGCCTGGTTCCGGGACGGTTGTATGGCACGTGGATCAAACCGCTGGTGCTGCGGCAGGTCGGGCAGATGGCGCGCGAACTCAACGCGCCGATCGTGGCGGCAGGCGGCATCCACTCGCCGCAGGATGCGCGCGATTTCCTCGAAGCAGGCGCCAATGCGATTCAGGTGGATTCAGCCGTGTGGATCCGGCCGGAGATCCTCAATCTGATCGCCAGCGATCTGGGTGGGATGACGGTGACGCAGCCGAGCGGGGCGCTCGCCGATGAGTGGCACACCGGCATGACCGACACCGAGCGGGCCTCGAAAGCGGGCGAACTGCCCACCAAAGAGGATCGCAAAAAGAAGTAGCGGCAATTGGTCAGTGCCAATCCGTTGCGATTTCGTCTGGAATTCAGCACTATTGCTGCCTGTATAATCATTACATCTCGGTAAGTGTCTCATCCGGCAGATGATGGCCATGTGCAGGAATACGCTCCTGCATCTCCATGCAGAAATTTGCCGGACAAAGCAGCAAGCGGTGAGGGTCAGGCAGCCATGTCAACCGATATTCTGGCAAAGATCACCTGGAGCGACCCGCAGACGGGCGGCGTCCATGAGTTTGTGCTGGCAGAAGGCGCAACCGCCAGCATCGGACGGCTGGAGACGAACGATATCTGCATCCGTGAGCAGCATGTCTCGCGGCAGCACGCCGTGATCAGCTTCCGGGACGGCGTCTTCATGATCACCGATCTCGGCAGCGCCAACGGCGTTTACGTCAACGATCAGCGCATCACCGAACCATTTCCCCTGGCGTCGGGCGATGTGCTGCGGCTGTTCGTCCCCACGCTCGAATTTTCTGCCATCGTCACTGAAGAAGAACACCGGCGCGCCACTGAACATGGCACACTGATCACCGCCATCACCAACACCGGCAAGGGCAAGCTGATCATCACCAACGGCCCTCAGGAAGGCAGCACCATCCCCCTGCTGCTGAGCAAGCTCACCATCGGGCGCGCCACCAGCAAGGCGGACTGGGAAATCTGCCTGCAGGACCCGTCCGTCTCGCGGCCGCATGCCCGCCTGGAAATGGTCGATAACACCTGGATCATCTATGACCTGGGCAGCGCCAACGGAACCTCAGTCAATGGGACCCCCGTCACCGAGAAGGGGCGCGCTCTCCGCGATGGCGACGTGCTGATGCTCGGCGCGACGCTGGCGCTCTTTCGTGAGGCGTAACTGCCACAAGAATAAAGATTCCTTTACATTTTTTACACTTTTCAGTGGTTTGCGACGCATCAGCCTGTCGTAGACTTTGTCTATAAGCGCTTAACGTACTTATGACGCTTTTTTGCATACGTGTGCTCGAATGTATTGTTTTGATGGATCGACATCATGATGAGTTCCAACGGCACTGGCACGACGATTCTCCGTCTTGTCATGCGGCGAGGCCCCACCCCCGGCGCGATCTATGAACTGAATGGCGATGAGATCGCGATCGGGCGCGGCAGCCGCAATCAGATCGTCATCCACGACAACGAAGTGAGCCGGGATCACTGCCGTCTGATCCGGCTGGTAGATGACTATGAGGTTCGCGACCTCAATTCGAGCAACGGCACTTTCGTCAATGGGCAGCGCGTGGTCAACCCGATCCCCCTGCAATCCGGCGCGCTGATCGAACTGGGCGACTCGATCACGCTCGAATACGAACGTCTGCGCGTCAATCTGCCCGATCTCACGGCTGAGGAAAGCGAAACTGAACCTGCCGCGCCGACTCGCTATCGCTACCGCCTGATGGTCTCGGCGGGGGCGGGGGTCGGGCGTATCTTCATGCTGCGCGATGTGATCGTCACCGTCGGGCGCGATCTCTCCAACGATGTCATCATCCAGGACCCGGAGGTCAGCCGCTATCACGTGCGCCTGCGCCGCGTACGCCAGGGTTACAGCATCGAGGATATGGGATCGACCAATGGCACGTTCATCAATGGCGAGCGGCTGGAAGGTCCCCGTGTGCTGCGCCAGCATGACCTGATCAAACTGGGCGGTACGGTGCAGTTCCAGTTTGTGCAGGAACCGATCGAGGAAGACGAGGAAGATACCGGCACGCTGTCCGATCCCCAGGGCGGGGTCAGCGCGCTGGAGGGAGGGCGCGCCACCGCTGAAAGCCGCAAGGTGGAACTGGCAAGGGACGACACGCTCCACGGCGGCATCATCCGCGGTGTGCGAAGTCAGATCAAGACCTCGCGGCTGGGGACCGGGCTGGAACCGGGGACGCTGCACGATCACATCTTCATCGCCTATGCCCGCGATGACTGGGAGACGATCATCGCCCAGCTCACGCTCAGCCTTCAGGACGCGGGTATCAACACCTGGGTCGATCAGTATCTCGTGCGCGGCAGCGATGACTGGCGCGCCGCCATCGAGCAGGCGCTCGTCGAGTGCCAGACGATGATCGTGGTGGCGAGCGATGCAGCGCTGGCAGATCCCTACGTGCGCATGGCGTTCCGCCACTTTGCAAAACGGGAACGCGCGCAGATCTTCGTCCTCAACGCCGGCGCGCACTCGCTGCCGGATGAGCTGGCCAACCGGCGCATGATCACACTCGATCCGCACAGCCCGCGCCGCACCTTCCACAAGATGCTTTTCGAAATCCTGCAACTGCGTCCCTGAGCAGCCGCCGCGACCCGTTTTCCCCTTTTACAGCGACCAAAAGCGCATCTGCACGCTGAGAAATTCTCATCATCAGCCGGCGGGTGCGCGGCATTGAACATCCCGCAGGACGATTTTATGGAACGCTGCATTATCCTGCGTTAAGATAAAGTTGTCTGTGTGGGATTTTTTGGGAGTTGGTTTATACTCTGGCTGCCCGAAGATTTGCTTTCCGCAGCATGCCGCATCACAATGGTAGGCTGCACACAGTGATCATTTCACACGGATTTTTATCTTCAGCGGTGACCGTCTTTATCTGGCTGCTGTCTTCCCTATCTTATTGAGCGCAGACCAACGGCGATCACCCGAACAAAGGCTGTATAACTCACCGGACGCGCTGAGGATGACAGGCTGTGGCTGTTAACAGGACAGCCTGCCCGAAGCCGAGCTGCCCTGAGCGGTGCGTGAATGCGCGTGACCAGGCATGTTTCGGAGTCGCTCGTCCATCGTGAAGGATTTACCAGTGTATCGCGCACAGTCGCAGGGAAGCCGGCAGTGACGAAAACCATTGTGACCCCGATCGAGTGGCAGTACAAGATCGCTCGCGCCCTGCATATGCAGCGGCTGCAAACCACCGATATCCTGCAAACCACGCTCTCGATGACGTGTGAAGCGCTGAACGCCCCGCAGGGATGCATCGTCACCTTCAACGACGATCACAGCCTCCATCATGCCTTTCTCTTTGGCTCGGAACGCGATGCCGAAAATGCGCGCGACCTGTGGACGCGCCAGATCAACCAGGGGATCATCAGCTTTGCCCGCCGAGGCAGCAAGATGATCTCTGTGCCGGAGGTCGCCCAGGATCCGCACTGGATGTCGCTCGTGCCGTCTCATGCCGCGCCGCAGCCAGGATCCGCCGTGGCAGTGCCGCTGCTGCATGACGATCGTCTCTACGGCGTGCTGTCCCTGCTGCACCCCAAGCCGGATGGGTTCAGCCGCCGCGCGCTCGAACTGCTGCAAGCGATCGCAGATGTGGCGGCGGTTGCGCTGGCGAATGCGCACCTGCTGGAGATTTCCTACACGCGGGAAGCGGGCTATCGCCGCCTGGCAGAACGCGCTCAGCATGAGCGGCTGGAACAGGAACAGATGGAGCGCCTGCGCCACGATCTGAGCGCGATGACCTATCACGATCTGCGCGGGATGGTGCAGAACGTTCAGAGCAGCCTGATGGGGATGGAACGCATGCTGATGCGTGGGGATGCTGCGCGGGCGGCCGATCTGATGGGCATCGCGCTGACGAGTTCCCGGCAGGTCTCGCGGATGGTCAAGGGACTGCTCGATATCGAACGCCTTGAGCAGGGAATGCCGATCCTGAACCGGCAGGAAACGGGCATCGATGACCTGATTCAGGAAGCGATCGAGCTGCTCAACCCGGTGGCTTTCGACGCCCAGCAGACGCTCTTCGGGACAGCCGAGGATGATATCCCACGGATGATCATCGACCGGGATATGATCCTGCGCGTGATCATGAACCTGATCGAGAATGCCATCAAGCATACCCCCGACGGCGGGCGGATCACGATCCGTGCCACCTGGCAGGATGATCAGCTTCTGGTGCGGGTGACCGACACAGGCAAAGGTATCCCTGAGCACTATCTGGGGGAGATCTTCGACAAATACTTCCGCATCCGGCATGCCGGCGCGCCGAGCGGCGTCGGGCTGGGACTGGCGTACTGCCGTCTGGCCGTTGAGGCGCATGGCGGGCGCATCTGGGCGGAGAGCGGAACCGGCGGCGATGATGGGCGGGATGGACAGGGAGCTACCTTCGCCTTCACGCTGCCGCGCTACACGCCTCAGGATGACGAGGATGATACGGCAGGCGGGTGATCACGCCCGTTATTTGGCGGTTTTATCCTCACCGGAAACCATCTCGACGAAAATGCTCTCGGCAACGTGATGCCCGACGATGCGATCCTTGCCGTTCACGCGCGCCGTGATCGGGCCGTCGAACGGATCGCGCGTGATCACTTCCACCTGCGAGTCCAGCGCGAAACCCCGATCGAGGATGTGCTGAAGCATTTCCGGGTTGCTGCCCTTCAGCCGAGAGACGATCGCCGCAGTGTTCAGCGGCAGCAGGGTGAGCGGAACGAGGTCGCGCTCGGTGATCAGCCCGTCCGCTGTCGGGATCGGATCGCCGTGAGGGTCGAGTTCCGGGTCGCCGAGCTTGTGCGCGATCGCCTCGATGAAACGCTCGCTGACGGCATGTTCCAGTCGTTCGGCTTCCTCATGCACGTCGCGCAGTTCGTAACCCAGTTCACGGACGAGATACAGCTCGATCAGCCGGTGGCGGCGCAGCACCTTGAGCGCGATCTGGACGCCTTCTTCCGTCAGCAGCACGCCGCCGTATTTCTGATAGTCGATCAGCCCGGCGGAGACCAGCCGCTGCGCCATGTCGGTCACCGACGGCGCTGTGATCCCCAGCGAGTCGCGCAGATCGTTGGTAGAAACGCGGTCATTCCCTTGCTGGAGCTGGTAGACCGCCTTGAGAAAATCATCGACTGATTCGGAACGTGCTGCTTTTTTTGTCATCACCACTTGGGAGCATGTCAGCGATTATTGCGACCATTCTAACATGATTCAGGGCGGGTTTTACGGCGAAGCGTTCTAAGGTCAGCAGGCTAAGACAGCGGAAAAACCCGAAAGCGAACGCGCCGTTCAGTCCTCGCTGGAACGCCTTGCAGAAGACCGCACGACGATCGTGATCGCGCACCGGCTTTCCACCATCCAGCGCGCGGAACGGATCATCGTCCTGACCGAGAACGGGATTGAAGATCAGGGAACGCATGACGAGCTGATACCCAAAAACGGCACTTACACCGCGCTCTGCAATGTCCAGCTCACCTTTATGAGCGCGGCAGCGCCGGGTGCTTCCGGAAGATGTTCATTTTTCGATTCGATCTCTTGACAAGATTTCAGAAAGTCGTTACCGTAGTAGGCGTTCGCTCATGAAGGATTAAGCTTTCACATGCTTTTCAGCGCCGCAATGCCCATGTGTTGTCTGTGTATGGTTGACCACGACCGGGGTCTTGCGCTGCGATAATCCTGACGAACAGTCTTTTGTGTGAACAGGCGCCCCGGTGAACTCCGGGGCGTTTTTGCTGCGCTTTTGCGTATGAGCGCCCCGGAGAAGGTCTCCGGGGCGTTTTTCGTTCGAGTGATCGGCGCAGTTTTTTGTTTATGGAGGCAATTGTGGAACCCTGTTGTTGTAGCCAGCGAATGTACAGCTCGTTCCTGTTCGACGACGTTTTCACCACGCATCGCCTGAGACCGAACTAACTTTCTGAGAGGAAAACTAAAACCCATGGCACTTCGTCGTAAACTTGCAATCGTTGCTCTGCTCGCGGTCACCCTGATCGCCTCCGTCATCGTGAGTTCCGCCGCAGCGCAGGATGTGCCTGCCCTGCCTGAAGTCCTCGTCACCACCGACTGGCTGCTGGATAACCTCGAAAATCCGAATGTCCGGGTGATCGAAGTCAGCGTCATCCCCGGTGTGTATGAGCGCGGTCATATCCCTGGCGCGGTCAACTTCGTCTGGCATACTGACTTTGTCGATTCGCTGACGCGCGACATCGTTTCGCCGGAACGCTTCCAGGAACTGGCCCGCGCCGCAGGCATCAATCAGGATACGACAGTCGTCCTCTACGGCGATAACAACAACTGGTTCGCCGCATGGGGGGCATGGATTTTCAACATCTACAATTTCGACGATGTTCGCCTGCTGGACGGCGGGCGCGTCAAGTGGGAAGCCGATGGGCTGCCGCTCTCGACCGCAGCGCCGACCTATGAAGCCGGCAACTTTGAGGTCGGTGAATACCAGGCTGAGCTGCGCGCTCGCCTGACGGATGTGCTGGCGGTGGTCAACGGCGAGGCTGAGGGCGCGCTGATCGACATCCGCTGGGCGGCGGAATACAACGGCGAGATCTTCGCGCCGGAAGGTATCCAGGAACTTTCGATCCGCGCCGGTCATATTCCGGGCGCGCTCAATGTGCCCTGGGGACAGAACGTCAACCCGGACGGCACGTTCAAGTCGCTTGAGGATCTGCGCGCGCTGTACTCCGGCATCGGCGTCGATGGCAGCCAGCCGATCATCACCTACTGCCGCATTGGTGAGCGCGCCGCTCTGACATGGTTCGTGCTCAATCAACTGCTCGGCTACGATGTGGCGCTCTATGATGGCTCGTGGACGGAATATGGCAACACCGTCGGTGTGCCGATCGTCAATCCCGCGGGCACGATCTGGGGGGCACGTTAAAACGTGACCCAGGCAAGTCAAGGAAGCGCCTCCCTGGTGGGGGGCGCTTCTTCATCCACACTCACCATGACGCGCTCCGGCGCGCTTCGTTCTGGCATCGCGATGATCATCCTCGCCGTCATCATCGCGGGGGCATACAGCCTGCATGCCACACAGGGGCGCGGCGCTCCGGCGTCATTTTCGCTGCTGACCGGCGCGGCACTGGGCATCGTCTTTCAGCGCGGGCGCTTCTGCTTCTTCTGCATCCTGCGCGACTATATTGAGCACCGCAACAGCGGGCCGCTGTTCGCCATCCTGACGGCGCTTGCCGTCGGCGGGGTCGGCTATGCCATCGTCTTCGGCGCGTTCCTGCCCAACGCAATGGCTGGACGCCTTCCGCCCGACGCGCATATCGGCCCGGTAAGCTGGGTGACGCTGGCGGCCGGGCTGGCCTTCGGGCTGGGCATGGCGCTTTCCGGCGCGTGCATCAGCGGGCATCTCTACCGGCTGGGCGAAGGCTACAGCCGTGCGCCGATCGCCCTGATCGGCGCGATCGGCGGCTTCGCGCTCGGTTTCCTGATGTGGCAGAACCTGTATATCTCAACCATCGTCTCGGCTCCGGTGGCATGGCTGCCGGCGACGTTCGGCTACGGCGGATCGCTGGCGCTGCATCTGGCGCTGCTGACGATCATCGCTCTGCTGCTGCTGCGCCGCCTGCCCGCGCTCAAGGGGAGTGAAGGCGGGACGCTGACTCCGCGCGTGATCTGGCAGAAGGTGTTCGGCGAACGGTGGAACCCGCTGATCACCGGCGCGCTGGTCGGCGTGATCGGTGTGTTCGCCTATTTCCGGGTCGAACCGCTCGGCGTCACTGCGCAGCTCGGCAGCGTGGCGCGCACTATTCTCGCCAACAATGGCATCCTTGAGGGCCGCCTGCCCGGTCTAGATACATTCGCGGGCTGCGCCACCGTCGTCACTGAGGCGATCCTCGATAATGGACTGCTGATCGGGGCGCTGGTGCTTGGCTCCCTGTCGATGGCGCTGTTCTCGAACAAATTCTCCATCTCGCGGCTGACGCTCATCAACAGTGTCACGGCGCTGCTGGGCGGCGCGCTGATGGGTTGGGGCGCGATGCTTGCGCTCGGCTGCACGGTCGGCACGCTGCTGTCCGGCATTTCGGCGTTTGCCGTCAGCGGATGGGTTTTCGCAGCGGCGGTGTTCATCGGCGTGTGGGCAGGGATCAGGCTGCGTCTGCATCGCTGGGGCTGACAGGCTGCAACCTCACCCTGTGCTGTGATCCTGTCTCGGCAGATCGCGGCAAAACGGGTGAGGTTGATTTCATCACGCTCTATATCCACCCCTTTGCATCTGCGCATATCTTTCGTATACTGTTTTGCAGCGCTGCGCGGTGAAACCGAGGAATCGCTGCCCCGCGCTTTTATCCCCCTGAGTTGAAAGGCGACCGATGCGCGAGTTGATTCACACGGCAGGTTAAAAACGGATCGTCCGTGCGAATCTGTGCGCGTCGCCGCTGAGCCTTAGACCCTCTGCGCGACAATCCACAACTCCATAGGGCGTATCCTGCCGGGCGGAATTTTTTCCGCGCCGTCTTTTCGCGTTGATTCATTCACGAAAGGACAGGCTCGATGTTTACGACCCTGACTTCAACTGTTCTCCGGGTGGAGAACCTGCATAAAAACTACGGTCTGCGCACCGTTCTCGATGACGTTTCGCTGATCGTCAATGCCGGCGAGCGCATCGGCATCGTCGGAGCGAATGGCGTTGGCAAATCGACCCTGCTTAAAATCATCGCGGGCGAGAT
>SZPD01000551.1 GCA_030263515.1 Anaerolineae bacterium CFX9
GAGCGCAAACTCGCCTGGAGGCTGGCGCTGCGAGAAGCATTTTTATGGGCATTCTCGCGCGGCTTTCATGCTGTAGATTTTGTCTCCCCTGATAATTCAGCCTACGGTCACTATATTCTCCAGCGAGACAACACAGCCTGAAACCCGGCTTACTTTGCCGTCCTGCAAGTTATGTCTATAATCTTCGATCAACTGCGTAGCAACGCAAAAACTGATTAAATTTAGGAGAACTCAGACTGATGAGCACAAAACGTTTGGCTTGCCTGCTGCTCGCCTCAATTCTGCTTCTTGTGACCGTGCCGGCTGCTCTGGGGCAAACGCTGGCTCCCGATCCGCTTCCTGCGCCGGAAGATATCACCCTTCCTGACCTGGGCGGAATTGAAATCACGGTCGCTGTCGAAAATGCCTATCCGCCATACAACTTCATCGATCCTGCGACAGGCGAAGGCGCTGGCTGGGACTATGACACCTTCCGCGATATCTGCCGGCTGATCAACTGTGTCCCCGTCTTCCGGGAAGTTTCGTGGGATGGAATGCTGATCGCGATCGCCAACGGCGAGTATGACGTTGCTGGCGACGGCATCACCTATACCCCGGAACGCGACGAGTCCGTTGACTTCGGTATGCTGTATCAGAGCTATGACGAAACGCTGCTCGTTCGCGCTGATGAAGATCGGTTCTCCACCGTAGAGGAACTGCTCCAGATTCCCGGCTTCGTCGTCGGCACGCAGATCGGCACGACCAATGAGATCACCGCCGTTAATCTGTTTGGCGCAGAGAATGTGCGCAGCTACGATCCCTTTGGCAATGCCATCCAGGCGCTGCTCGGTGGTGACGTTGATGCCGTAGCCGTTGACCGCCCCGCCGCTGAAGGCTACATTGCCACCACGGGCGGGCTTCGCACGATCGAAGAATCGATCAGCGGCATTCAGGGTCTGTCGTTTGCGTATCCACCCGGCAGCGAACTCGTTGAGCCGATCAATACCGCCATGCTGTATATGATGGCGACGGGACGCTGGGATCAGCTCTATACACGCTGGTTCAATCAGCCTACCCTTCCTGACCTCGGCGGGCGCGAAGTCGTGATCGCCGTCGAAAACAGCTATCCGCCATACAACTTTATCGATCCGGAAACGGGTGAGGGCGCTGGCTGGGATTACGATACCTTCCGCGAAATCTGCCGCCGTCTCAACTGCGTGCCGGTGTTCGAGGAAGTGGCCTGGGACGGCATGCTGCTCGCGATCGCCAATGGCGAGTATGACGTTGCGGGCGATGGCATCACCTATACCCCGGAACGCGATGAGACGGTGGACTTCTCGCAGCTTTACCAGTCATACGACGAAACACTTCTGGTGCGGGAAGATGAAGATCGCTTCACCAACTCACAGGAACTGATGATGCTCGATGGCTTCGTCGTCGGCACGCAGATCGGCACGACCAATGAGATCACCGCCCGCAACATCTTCGGCGAGGATAACGTACGCAGCTATGATCCGTTCGGGAATGCCATCCAGGCGCTGCTCAACGGCGATATTGATGCCGTCGTGGTTGACCGCCCCGCCGCGGAAGGCTACATTGCCACCACGGGCGGGCTTCGCACGCTGGCTGAGTCGCTGACGGGCATCCAGGGTCTGGCGTTTGCCTATCCTCCGGGAAGTGACCTG
>SZPD01000131.1 GCA_030263515.1 Anaerolineae bacterium CFX9
CCATGGCCGTTGGCGCAGCGGCTGTGCTGTTTGCGGCGGCATTCCCCGATCAGATTCTGGCGCTCAGCAAGGGAAGGGTGGGTTTTTACGGCGCTTTTTCGTCGTGGGCGGATGTGCGCGCGATGGACTGGCTGCGCGAGAATACGCCGCCGAATGCCCGTATTCTGAATCATCCCGGCCCTCATGAGGCGGACTGGGTTCCTGTCATTGCCGAGCGGGACGCCATCTTTTACCGTCCGCAGCCTTTTTTCAGCGGCACTGAAGCCAGTGAAGCCGAGCAGGAACGGCTGCGCGTCTTCTGGAATGATCCTGCTGATCCGGCGCATGAGGCGCTGCTGCGCGAAGCCGGCGTCGAGTATGTGATCGTGCCGCAGATCGTCACCTGCCCGGAATGTATCGAACAGATGTGGCGCTGGCGTGCGCCGTTCACCGAGGAAACGGTGATGGAATCGGCGGTCAGCGATGCCCCTTATCTGGAGCTTGTATTTGACGAAGACGGCGCGCAGGTGTATCAATTGAGACACGCTGAGACGAGCCTGATAAGCGATGCCTGACGATCCGAGATTTTACCCGCCTGACGACAACCCTGATGACTCGCGGCGCGATCCTGCGCCGGATTCGTCGGCGTCTGGTGAGTTCGAGCGCATCATGCGGCGGGCAGCCGAACGCCGTTCCGCTCCGCCGCCAGAGACTTCCGTTGGCGATGAGGACGATGATGCCGATGCGCTGGTAGACGAGATTGAGGAAACGCTTGCTGCTGAGCCTGTTCCACAGCCGCCGCGCCGGCGTCGCCGCCGCGCTGTGCGCAACACGGTAGGCGTGTTCGGCGGCCTGTTTCGCTCCTTCATTGTGGTGGCGGCGGCAGCCGGGCTGACGGCGACCATCTTCACATGGTGGACGCCGACAGCGTTCCTCTCCCAGACACTGCGTGATGATCTGAGCGCAGCGATCATCGCCAGCGCCGAGCCGACCACGCTGCCCACGACCGCGCCGACGCCGAACTGGGCACGACGTATCGGCATCGTCAGCGGGCATCGCGGTCCGCAGAACGATCCCGGCGCTGTCTGCCCGGATGGACTGACCGAGGCGTCGATCAACTTCAATGTTGCGCAGCAGGTTGTGCGCAACCTGCGCGGCCGCGGCTATACGGTCGATCTGCTGGATGAGTTTGACCCGCGGCTGGATAACTATCAGGCGGCGGCGCTCGTCAGCATTCACGCCAATACCTGTCAGGATTTCGGCGAGCCGGTCAGCGGATTTCTGATCGCGGCCGCGGCGGCGCGCGTGTCGGCGCGTGGTACGGATGAACTGCTGGTTGGCTGTGTGGCGCGGCATTACGCAGTTGCGAGCGGCTTGCAGCGGCGAGACGGCGTCACGGTCGATATGACGGATTACCACACTTTCCGTGAGATACATCCGCTGACCGCTGCGGCAATCATCGAGCTGGGCTTTATGCTGGCGGATCGCCAGATTTTGACAGAGCGGCCCGATCTGCTGGCGGCAGGGATTACCGATGGTATCCTGTGCTTCCTTGAACCGGGCATCAACAATCCGACGCCGGATGCGACACGCCTGTCGCCGCTGGCGACCTTTGAGCCGGGACCGACGCTTGACCCGGCGGAGTTGGGTGATGGCTAAACGACTGGTGATGTATGGACGCACGACGGGTTGTCCGTTTATCACGGTAGCCAAGCGCGTGCTGGCAGATTATGGCGTAGACTACCACGAGATCATGATCGACCGCGACGAGGAAGCTCGCCAGCGGGTGCTGAACTGGACGGGATATCTGAGCGTGCCGACGCTTGTGATCGCCGAAGAAGACAGCGTGCTTCCGATCTATGAGCCGGAGCCGCTGCCCAGAGGGACCAGCCCGCGCGGGATCGACCGTGGACCTATGATCACGGAAGCAACACGTGATGATCTGGAGTACTGGCTGCTGAAGAACGGGCTGATCGACGAGATTGCCTCCGACTAACGCCCTGTACGGAGACGACACGTCTGCTATAATGAGGGGCAGAAGTGCCTGGAGGGGTCGCATAGTGGCCTAGTGCGCTCGCTTGGAAAGCGAGTATGGTGTAACAGCCATCGCGGGTTCGAATCCCGCCTCCTCCGCCATCGTGAAAATGCCGATCTCTGCCTGAGGATCGGCGTTTTTTTTGTCATGTATCCGATGAGACCCGATCGCCCAATGCCATGTATACTGTGAAAGATGTTGATGATCATGCCGGAGCAGGACGCATGAGCCAGATTGCAGAGCCGAAGACGCGCTATACGGTCGCCGAGTACGATCAACTGCCGGAGTCGATGCTGCCCACCGAACTGATCGACGGAGAGATCCTTGTGAGTCCAGCACCTCTTATCATTCACCAACGCACGCTTTTGTCATTGCTGCGGGTTTTGGAATCTCGCATACAAAATGGCGAGCTGCTTATCGCCCCCGTCGATGTGCAGCTCGATGACTCCAACGTCTTTCAGTCGGATCTGCTCTGGATAGCGGAGGGCAATGAACGCTGCACAGTGACCGAACAGCGCGTGATCGGCGCGCCCGATCTGGTTATCGAGATCGTGTCGAAGGGCACGGAGCGCCGCGATCGCGTCCAGAAATTTCAGTTGTACGAGAAATACGGCGTCCGCGAGTACTGGATCATCGATCTCAAGCTGAAGACGGTGCAGGTGTGGTCGCTGCAAGGAAGTGAGTTCATCAGCCTCGGCTCATACACGGTTGAGGAAGTCTTTGAGTCGCCTGTCCTGCAGAAAGCAGTTATCGTGGCGGATGCCTTCCCGAAAACGACCTAGCTCGCCAGCTTTTTGGTGAAATCAACAAAAATGGCGTTCGTCCAGCCGAAACCCGGAACCTGACCGTACAGCCCTTCTTCAGCTTCTCTGAACGGTTCGACCACGTTGTATTTTTCCCACAGCCTGCCCGTCTGCTCGAAGACCTGCGCCACATTGTCGCACCAGGCGCGCCGGATGCGCCGGGCGTGCTCGCTGAAACCGTAGCGGTCGAGGCCTTCTGTGACGATCCACTGAAGCGGGGCCCACCCATTGGGGAATGCCCACTGACGACCCGCCTTGCTTTCCAGCGTGGTGACCAGTCCGCCGGGGTACTCAAACTTCGGCAGCCAGTGCTTCACCATGCGCGCGGCCTGTTCCGGCGTGGCAGCGCCAGCCCAGAGCGCAAAGAAGCCTGCCAGGGATGCCGATGGAGTCTGGTGCTGGTGCTTATAGTCATAATCGAAATAGTAGCCGTCGGCTTCGCTCCACATCAGTTCCTGGATAGTCTGCCGGCGTTCCTCGGCTTTTGCGCGCCATGCCGCCGCTTCGTCCTTGCTGCCAAGCAGCTCATAGAACGTCGCATAATCCATTTCGCGGTCGTAGAGGATACAGTTGAGATCGACCGGCACATGATCGAGCCAGCGATCGTCACAGCGTGTCGAGTGATCCCAGCCGCACTCACATGAGGCGAGAATATCCAGCGCATTGATATCGTAGTAGCGGGACAGTCCGCGATAGACCTGACGAAAGTGCGGCTGCTGTGTGCCCAGCCAGACCTTGTGATGTTCACGGACGGCGACATCGAGCATTTTTGCCAGCCAGGCGTCATCGTGACGCACGGTGTCGTAGGCGAGCTTGACGAGCGCCATGAAGAACGGCGGCTGTGAGCGCGACAGGAAATAGTAGCGGCTGCCGTTGGGGATGATGCCGAAGCGATCAAAGAGATAGGCCATATTTTCTGCCATGCCCACGATATGCTCGGCATACGGCGTATCGACCAGCCCCAGCGCGATGAAGTAGCTGTCCCAATAGTACATTTCCTGGAACATCCGTCCGTCGGTGGGCGCGGGCACGAAGTAGGGGTGTGGCAAGCCGATCAGCGTTTCCTTGTCGGCAGGATTGCTGCGCAGCAGCTTCGGCCAGAAGCCGTCAATGTAGTGCAGAACGGAGTCATATGCCATGAGGTTTGCTCCAGAAGATATTATCCAGGGTTATGCGCTGAGCGCCTGACTGCCCACATGAGGCTGAGTATACCGCGCCAGACTGCCCCGATCGCGATCCAACGATCAGTTGAGATGAGAAAATACCCGCCGGGAGGTGAGCTTCGCGGCGGGTCGATGGACCTTTCGGCTTGATAAGCGGCTGTCAGAAGAACAGTTTTGCCAGCTTGAGCGCGCCCTGATTCCACGGCACACGATGGCTGACACCGCTCTGACCTTCAAACGTCTGGAGGTTATCGAGATACCACTGATAGTTGCGGATCAGGGCGTCCTTGTTGCTGTACTTCGGCGCAAAGCCGAGGACTTTTTCGGCTTTTTCGATGCTCACAAACGAGTCTTTGCTGGCGGTTTCATAGACCCAGGCATACAGCGGCGAGATCTTCAGCTTCTCCAGCAGCTTGAGCGCCAGGATGACCGGTCCGGCAGGGAAGGGCACGATCTTCTTGCCAAAGCCGGCGTAATCGAGCACCGCCTGATAATCCTCACGCATGGTCGTGAAGTCCTTAGCGCCGATGTTGAACGTATCATTGACGGCATTTTCGTCCAGCGTGGCGCACAGATAGATCGCGTCGCACAGGTCTTCGACATCCAGCAGTTGATAGCGATTGTTGCCGCTGCCGATCATCGGGAAGCCGCGCCCATCCTTTGCCCAATCGTAGAACAGCGCGAACACGCCGAGTCGTTCCGGACCGATGAACGACTTCGGGCGGATGATGGGGACGCACATGCCTTTGGCGCGGAACTCCTCGCAGATCTTCTCCGCATCGATCTTGGCGCGTCCGTATGGACCCACGCCGATCAGCTTGTCCGTTTCGTAGAGCGGGTGATGATCGGGCACGCCGTAGACTGCTGTTGACGAAATGTGGATGAAGCGCTCGACGTTGTGCGCCTGCGCCGATTCGAGCACGGTGCGCGTGCCGATGATGTCAGTGGTGTGGATGTCTTCTTCGCTGTAAAGGGGCAGGGCGGCGGCGGTGTGGACGACGATATCGACACCTTCCATGGCGCGGTCAACATCGGCGCGGACGCGGATATCGCCCTTGTGGATCGTCACCCGGTCGCGTTCGGGATAATCAAAATCAGCGATATCGAGCGAGACGACGCGATGACCGCGCGCCAGCAGATAGCGGGTGAGGTTGATTCCCAGGAAACCAGCGCCGCCGGTGATGAGATAAGTCTTGCCTGTGGTCATAGAGATGACTTTCGTTTAAATGACGACATGATCATCTCAGTTTAGGGGATGAGCGGGACGCAATCAATGGCAAAAAGCCGCGTGCGGCAGGGATATGTCTTTCGGCACGGCAGCGCGTGAGGATGAGCAGTTCCCCGTCGCCGCACTAGAACAGGTCGGGGTTGTTCTCCATGAACGTCCCCTTGCGCGGCTCGCCCTTGAGCGCGTTGCGCGCGATTTCGAGCATCATCTGGGCGTCCTTGTCGCCCTGTTCGGCCAGCATTTCCAGGATGGGGAGAGCTTTGCCCGCGTTGAACCTGAAGAAATTCACAGCGTCGCCTTTGGCAGTGTAGTCAGGCGCGTTGAACAGATTGAGATGATCTTGAACCTTGCGGACGAACCTGGGATCGGGCGTGGAGCGCTTCTTCGCCTGTGGCGTTTTTGAACGCGGCGGCGGTTCTGCTTTTGGCGGGGTATGCCCCAGCGTTTTATTCACCCGTTCCAGCATGCTTCTTGCGGTGGCGTCGCCGTGATCCGCCATCACATACAGGAACGACCGTGCCTGAAGGGCGTTCTGCTGGAACCAGAGAAGGGCGTCATCCCTGATATCAGGATCGGGATTGAGGAAGCGCTCAAGCTGAGCGCGCACCTGCTGTTCAAACTCATGCGGGGTCATGGCGGCTGCCCTCCGATCCTGCGTGATACTTATGTGTACAGCAATGGGAGTGCGGCGATGCTCGATGCTTTGCAGGTCAATAGACCTTGTGAAGGATGAGAGTCAGTATTGCAGAACTCTCATCCCTTATCGGTTAACTGTACACCTAAAGCGTTACTTGTCAATTTCGTATGTGACGTGTGTGATTGCCTGAGATGCGATCGTTTCCTTGATGCGAACTTTGATGTCTGCGCTGATGTTGTGAAACAACGGCAGCCCTTCACCAAAAAACACCGGTGAGTAGTGGATGGTGAATTCGTCGATCAAGCCCGCGTTCAGGAACTGCTGGATGACATTGGCGCCGCCGGCGATACGAATGTCACGATCGCCCGCAGCTCTGCGCGCCTGCTCCAGGGCGCTCTCGATCCCATCGTTCACGAAGTAGAATGTGGTTCCGCCGGCACGCTCCCACGGTGAGCGGACTTCATGGGTCAGAACAAAAACCGGGGTGTGGAACGGCGCTTCTTCGGGCCAGAACGGCTCTCCTCCTGCAAACATGTGTTTGCCCATGATATTTGCGCCAGTTCGATGAAAAGCTGCTTCCAGGAGATCGTTATCGGGCCCGGTTTCGCCCCCATCACCCAGCTTGAGATTTTGACGGAAGAATTTGAGCGGGAAAACCCACTTTTGCAGCTCCGTCCATTTGTGCATCCACTGCTTATATTCAGGATCATGAGCGTGATCCATATCCATGCCTTCAGGGGCGATAAACCCATCCAGCGATGACACGATGTCGAAGAACACCTTGTTTTTCATCCTGTCCTCCTGCTGAGGTGTGTGCTCGGTTCAAAGTGTGAACGCCTACATCTTAACAGTGGAGGGCAGGCTGTGTCTTGAAAAAAATGGACAATCTGGCTCGCGGGGAGCGTTGGATCTGGCTGGAAGTGATCACCCGTTCAACGTCCAGTCGATCTTCCTGACTTGCCAGGAAAGAACAAATGTGCTTAAATTTGGAGTGTCCATGCGTTGAGACAACAGAGAGAGCGAAAGTGATGAGCGCGATCAACGAAGCGCAAAAATCGCAGTCTTCTTATGTTGAGATGATCTGGCGCGGCCAGGTATTGCAAGACTATGCGCCCGTCTGTCCGGCAGACACCAACTGGAATCTCCTCTTTATCCGACATCAAGGCAAGGTTCGCGTCACCGCTGAAGGGGCAACTACCCGGTTTGTTCCCAAAACGCAGTTCGAAGGCGTGGAGTTTTTGGTCATCAAGTTCAGGCTTGGTGTGTACATGCCGTATATTCTCCCTGGGGGACTGGTGAACCGTGATGCGCTGCTGCCGAATGCCTCCAGCACAACCTTCTGGTTGAACGGCTCATCATGGCAAGTGCCAGATTTCGAGAATGTAGAAACGTTTATTGAGTGGCTGGTTCGGAAAGAGATCGTGGTTCGTGAACCTATGATCGATGCTGTTTTGCGTGATCAGGAGCCGATGGTCTCGACGCGCACCATCCGACGGCGCTTTCTCCACACAACCGGACTTACGCCGAAGCAGATCCAGCAGATCAAGCGCGCACACCGCGCCGTCGATTTGCTTCGTCAGGGCGTCTCGCCTCTGGACATTGTCTATCAGCTCGGATACGCCGATCAGGCGCATATGACCCGCTCTGTGCGCCGATTCTATGGGTACACACCTTCGGAAATCATCCGCGATACCGGGGCTGTGTAATCGGGCTGGTCAGGAATAGGCTGCTCGTTATGTTGACCTGTTGCTGTCTGCAAAAGCCTGCGCCGAGCTTTTCGTGACAAAACATATCCCCCCAAGCCTCTACAATCTGGACGGGCTTGAAGGGATGAGGTTCACTCACACCAGCCCGCATTGCAATCCGGCACGCCGCCCGTCGTATCGACATCGGGCAGCAGCGCGAACGTCGTAAACGGCACATCGGTTGTCGTATAGTCAACAAACAACGTGAATCCCTGCCCGGTCACCAGCATCATGTTCGAGAATGAGAACGTGCTGCGCGCGATCGGGCGGAAGCCCGTCCCCAGCGGGATGACACCGGCGCGCCGCCGCGCATTGCGGTCATACCATGCCACCACGAACTGGCTCGTCACCTGATACGGTTCCGCCAGCCCGCTGGTGCGCACACCACTGCCGGCGTCCGCCGTCTGCGGAACCAGCGGCTGAATGATGCGCGTCTCTACGAAGCGCGCCGTTTCGATCTCGATGATCTGGCAGGCATCCGCCTGGCTCCAATCCACATTGACCGCATAGCCGCTGCGTTCCAGCACGGCCACCAGTGACTGCACCGCCCGGCTGCATCGCATCAGCGGGTCATCACCCCGCCAGCCCGCCGGACGAAGCGTCGGCGCACCCATCACGATATCAGCGAGGATTTCAAGGTCATGGCGCACATCGCGCGCGACTGCCAGCGGCGAACTCGGCACGACGCCAAACCAGCCCGCCGGGCGCACTTCCGCGCCGAGGATTGCGCCTGCCAGGATTTCCAGGTCGAGGCGCACCAGCAGCGGCAGTTGATCGTCGCTCACGTCCAGCGCGCCAGTCCAGCCTTCAGGGCGGCTGGTCCCTTCAAAGAACTGCGTCGCCAGCAGCTCAAGGTCGGTGCGGGCGGAAACCAGCGTCGGCAGTGCTTCGGACGCTTCCACGCTCAGCGGCGGCGCGATCGGTACACCGGTGGGCGTCGGGATGGTCTGTGATTCGCCCGTGAAGCCAAAGGGGGTATCTCCCTGAAGCACAGACTGCAAGTCTTCCGGGGGAAGGGGCGTGATGAACTGGAACGGATCAAGTGTCGGCTGCGGCTGATCATTCTGCGCGGCGCTCATCCCTGCGCTCAGGCTGATCAGCCCGACCATGAGCGCTGCTGTCAACGCGATCCCGATCCGTTTCATGACGCCGACTCCTCAGTGCTGAAAGTTTGTGTGTGTGGTGAATGCCCGCACAGCCGTTGAAATCACCGCGCGATACCGCTGTGACTACCTCGGATTATAGCAATGAAAGTAGTTTTTGATCGTGAATGCGCACCCGTGTACAATAATCTAATCCGCATTCGATTAAATATTTGAGGTTTCAGCATGGTCGATAAGACTGCTTTTTCAGGGATCACTTTTGATCTGACCGACGAGCAAAAACTGCTTCAGAAGATGGCGCGCGATTTCTGCGCCAAAGAGATCATCCCGGTCGCCGAGCATTACGACCGCACCGCCGAGTTCCCGATCGATATCATCAACAAGGGACGTGAGGTTGGGCTGGTCAACCTGAACATCCCGCTTGAGTACGGCGGGCCGGGAGCCAGCGTTCTGGAAGAGTGCGTGGTTACGGAAGAACTCGCCTACGGCTGTTCTGGCATCAGCACAGCGATGGGGGTCAACAATCTGTCGTCGCTGCCGATTCTGATCGGCGGCACGGAGGAACAGAAGCAGTACTGGCTGGGCGAGCGTATGGTCGAGCAGGGGCATCTGGCGGCGTACTGCGTGACCGAGCCTGCCGCCGGCTCGAACGTCGTCGGGATGCAGGCGCGTGCCGAACGTCGCAACGGTCATTATGTGCTCAACGGATCCAAGATCTTCATCAGCAACGTCAATTACGCCAATTTCTACACGGTTTTCGCCGTCACTGATCCGGCCGCGAAGCACAAGGGGCTGTCATGCTTCATCGTCGAGCGCGAGACGCCGGGGATCAAGGTCAGCAAGCACTTCGACAAACTCGGTCAGCGTGCTGCCGATACTGCGGAGATCGTGTTCGAGAATGTCGAAATTCCGGCGGAGAACCGCATCGGGCCGGAAGGGATGGGTTTCCTGCTGGCGATGAAAGTCTTCGATCACAGCCGTCCGGGCGTTTCGGCAGGGGCGATCGGCGTGGCGCGCCGTGCGCTGGAAGAATGCATCCGCTATGCCAAAGAGCGCGAGACGTTCGGGCAGCCGATCTGGCAGCATCAGGCGATCGGTCACAAGATCGCAGATATGGCCATGAATATTGAGGCGGCCCGCCTGCTGGCGTATCAGGCGGCGTGGATGGTCGATAACGGCATCGATAACCCGAAGGCGGTCGCCTATGCCAAGGCGTTTGCCGCGGATATGGCGATGAAAGTGACCGTGGACGCGGTGCAGGTCTTCGGCGGCTACGGCTACATGAAGGAATACCCGGTCGAGAAGCTGATGCGCGATGTCAAGGTCTTCCAGATCTACGAAGGGACGAGCGAGATTCAGCGCAACATTATCGTCCGCGAGCTGTTCCGCTAATCGCTCTGTATCGTCACGATGTGCCTCTCCATTCCTGACTAAAATCACCCTCAGATACTCACGTGCGTTACCTGCCCGGAAGTGAGTGAACAGCTATAATCAGGACAACATTCAGCGAAACGGAGACAGGGGATCATCCATGAGTCTCGACGTGATCATCGTGGGCGCGGGTTTGGCGGGGTTGAGCGCCGGGCGGATTCTGCGTGATGCCGGGAAGCGTGTGCTGCTGCTCGACAAGGGGCGCAGTGTCGGCGGGCGGATGGCGACTCGCCGTATCGGTGCAGGGGTGGCCGATCATGGCGCTCAGTTCTTCACCGTGCGCGAGCCGGAATTTCAGGCGCTGGTCGATCAGTGGCTGGCAGGTTCCGTCGTCTTTGAATGGTCGCGCGGCTGGAGCGATGGCAGCCTGGCTGCCACCCGTGATGGACATCCCCGTTATGCTGCCACTGGCGGCATGAATGCGCTCACCAAACATATGGCGCAGGGACTCGACGTGCGTGTGAATGCCCCGGTTCGGGCTGTCCGCAAACTGGCTGATGGCTGGGCAGTCGAGCTGGTCGATGGCGAAATCGTGCGCGGCTCAGCAGTGATCCTGACCGCGCCCGTGCCGCAGGCGCTCGCGCTCTGTGAGGCTGGCGATCTCGTGCTGCCGGAAGCGCAAAAACGGGCGCTGACCGCGATCCGCTATGATCCCTGCCTGACCGCGCTCTACGAGGTTGAGGGGCAGGTCAACCTGCCGTCACCGGGCGCGATTCAGCGACCTCACGCCAACCTGAGCTGGCTGGCAGACAATAAGCGCAAGGGAATCTCCAGCACGCAGATCATCACCGTGCAGGCCAGCGGCCCCTACAGTGTCAAACTGTGGGAAGCCAGCGACGCCGACGTGCTGAAAGCCTTCCGTGTCGATCTGATGCCGTTCTTCGACGAAGACGCGCAGATCCTTTCGACGCAGGTCAAGCGCTGGAAATACTCGCTGGTGACCTCGCCGCACCCGGAGCGCTGTCTGCTTGTGGAGGAACACGACGCGCAGGGGAGTCCCATGCCGCTCGTTTTCGCAGGGGATGCGTTCGGCTTTCCCGGCGTCGAAGGCGCGGTGATAAGCGGTATGGCGGCAGCAAACGCCCTGCTGTGAGCCGGTGACAGCCGGAGCGAGATTCAACACGAATATACAAGCCCTCTCACGCTGAGAGGGCTTGTGTTTGTTTACTGAATTGGGTCAGAGGACGTTCAATGCGCAGCAGCGTGTTCGTGAGCCGGCTCTGGTTTGGACGTGAGCAGATCGCGCGCGGCAGGCTCAAAAGTCTCAAATTCCCACTGGAAACCGGCATCCCGAAGTCGTTTCGGGATCTGCCGCTGACCCTTCAGCACCAGATCGCCGACCTCGCCGAAAGCCAGTTTGAAGGCGAACCCCGGCACAGGCATAAATGATGGGCGACCCATCACCTTGCCAAGCGTTTTCGCCATCTCGCCATTGGTGATCGGGTTGGGGGCGCACATGTTATATGCCCCGCTTGCAGACTGTGTATCCATCAGGAAGCGGACGGCGCTCACGAAATCGCGCATATGAATCCACGGGAAATACTGCCTGCCATCCCCGAACGGCCCCCCGGCGAACAGGCGGAACGGCAGCACGATCCGTGTGAAGACGCCGCCCTTCAGGCTGAGCGGCAGCCCGATGCGCAGCACTACACGCCGCACTCCCAACTGCTCCACTGCTTCTGTAGAGGCTTCCCACTGCTTACAGACATCGGCTAAAAAGTCGTTCCCGGCAGGGGAGTCTTCGGTGATTTCGCGATCGCCGGTGTCTGCGCCGTAATAGCCCACTGCTGATGCCTGCACCAGCAGCTTCGGCTTGACCTTCGCCTGTTCGATGGCTTCGCTGACAGCGTTCCCGGCGTTGATGCGGCTTTGCAGGATGCGTCTCTTGCGTTCCTCAGACCAGCGGTTCGGGAAGAAGCCTTCGCCGCTGATACTTTCGCCCGCCAGGTTGATGATCGCGCCCGCGCCATCCGCCAGATCGCCCCAGCCTGCCGCTGTTTTGGTATCCCAGCCGACCACCCGCACACCGGGCGCAAAGCCGCTGGTCTTGTTGGTATTCCGGCTCAGCACGATCACCTCATGATGATCGTGCGCAAGGCTGTTGGCAAGCTCCCTGCCGATCAGCCCAGTTCCGCCTGTAATGATCACGCGCATTGCCACTGCTCCATGGGTAAGCAAGAATTTGCCCATTACTATCTTCTTGAACTGTAATACCCGCGTATGAATACGAGATTAAGGTGGGTTTACTGCACAGTAATTGTATGGAGCGTCAGCGCGCCGCCGCCGCCTTCCAGAAGCAGGCGTGCGCTGGCGTCGTTCAGGTCATACAGCCCGGCGATCAGCGTATACTCCCCGGGGGGCAGGTCATCAGGCAGCACCAGCGCATGATTATCGATCACCGTCTCGCCGGGTGTCCAGGTCGTCGTCAGCGCCAGCCCGCCGCCGGGTTCGCTGTCCCGCTGAGCCACCAGCCCGCCATCTGCATTGAGCAGTTGGATGAAGACTTTATAACGGGTGGTCAGGCGTTGATCTGCCCGCCATATCAGCCGAATCTGAATCACGTCGTCCGCCCGGAAGGTGTCGTTGCTCAACTGAGCCTCTGCCAGCGTGATCGACTCGCCAAAGCGCGCCGCTGTTTCCAGCGTGATCGTCAGCGGCTGCGGCGTGAGGTAGCGTGCCAGCCGCACGTCGCTGTACCAGGTATTTTCGGCTTCAAACGCGCCTGCATCGAGCGTGGTCTCGACGATGCGCTGCGGATCGCGCTCGGTTTCTCCCCAGAAGACGACAAAGATCTGCGGATGGTCGCGCAGAACGGACTCGACTGCGCGGCGCGTTTCGTCATCATTCCCCCCAAGCCCCGGCGGCAGCGGATACACGGGCAGATCGGTGAGGTTGTAATAGCCGAACACTTCAGCCTGATTGGGCGCGTCCAGGATGATCGCGTCGTCTTCACCTGCCAGCGCCGCGATCCGCGCCGCGATGGCGCGGTAATCAGCGCGCTGGTAGGCGGGATCGCTGTACAGCGGCGGCAGCAGCCCCCACAGCATCAGGATCATCCATATGGCAGCGGCGATCCCAGCGAAGCGCGCCGCCAGGATGGCCTGTGCCGATGCTGCTTTTCCGCCGTTCAGCCGCCCCATATCCATCGTCAGCATGTGGATGCCCCCCGCCAGCCACAGCGCCACGCCGATCTGGGCAGGCAGCAGCAGCTTGAGGTTGGCAGGGCGAAACATGCCGAGCGCAAGGAAGATCGCCAGCGGCACGATCACCCAGATGACAGGCACAAGCAGGCGGAAAGCCCGCCCGCGCCGCAAGCCGATGAATGCGAAGACGGCCAGCAGCGCCGGGATCGCCAGCGCCGCGCCTTCCCCCGTCATGCCGAAGGTCAGCCACGTCATGATCGTGCCAAGCGCTTCGCCGGGCGCGACCGGTTCTCCTGTGTTCGGCCAGGTGGTCAACTGGCCGATCGCTGTCGGCAGCCAGGGAAGATACAGCCCGATGGCCAGCAGGTTGGCATAGGTGAAAGCGCGCAGTCGTGCCAGCCGATTGTGATTGTGCAGCGCCAGCCAAAGCAGCGCGATGACACCCTGCGCCAGCATGAAGAACGGAAAGGCATACTGCGTCCACAGACCCGCCGCATTGATCAGCCCGAACACGATCCAGCGCGAGCGAGATGTCCGGTGGAGCAGGGCGATCAGAAAAAGCAGGCTGAGCGCGCCCCATAACGCCAGCAGGGCATACATGCGGGCTTCCTGCGCGTAGTAGACGCTGAAGCTGTTGAGCGCCGTCAGCAGCGCTGCAAACACCGCCGTGAACGGGCTGAACAGGCGGCGCGCCGCCGCGTAAACGGCAGCGATGGCGATCGTACTCGCCAGCGCTGAAAGCAGCCGCAGCGCGAACTCGCTTTCGCCTGTCAGAAGTCGCCATCCTCCCAGCAGCCAGTAGTAGAGTGGGGGATGGATATCGCGCGCCGCATTTTCTGCAATGGCGGCGATATCCCGCGTCGCCTGCACATAGCTGTTGCCCTCATCGTTCCAGAATGACTGCGCGCCGAGCAGGTGAACGCGCACAGCGAACGCAAGCAGAAGCGCCGCCGTCAGCGCGATGAGCAGGATCAGCCGCTTCATGCTCGTCCTGGCGCGCGCCGCCTGCGCCACATCAGGATGAGGGTGGGGAGCATGATGATGATCAGCGCCACGACCACGATCGCCAGCACATGTTCGGTGGTGTAGTCGTAGACGATCACGCTGTCGAGCAGCCAGCCGGCATCTTCTGTGGTCACTGTAAAGGTCTGAGGCAGCACCGAGAAAGCCAGTGTCTCCTCGTTCCAGCCGAATCCGGGGATCAGCAGCCATGTGCTGTCATTGACCGTGATCTCAACCGGAACACTTTCCCCTGCTGCATGCCAGCGCAGGCGCAGTCCCGTGCCATACGCTGTGAAGCGCATGCCGTTCATGCGCACCGCCTCGCCGAACTGCGCTTCGGCATGGGTGACGAGTTCGCTCTCGCCAGAGTCGATCGCCCAGTGTTCGCCCTGGTGAACGCCGCGATAGAGCGCCGGCGTGAGGTCGGCGATATAGGCGCGGATCGAGTCGTACACAGGCAGGGGGGTAAAATCGGGTTCGACCATACGGAAGTAGTACCACGACTGACCCCGCTCGAAATCGGCCGCGCGTTTGAAGAACCAGTAATGCATCACGCCAACCCAGGGCCATTCCCGCTGAGCGCGCTCATACGCCAGCGGCAGATAGGCGGCTGCCTGCGCCTGGGTAGCCACGCCGTAATTTTCCCGCGCGCTGACATCCGGTGGCACATCCGGCGAGTCGATCGGATTCCATGCCAGCTCGGTGATCCAGATCGGCTTGTGGGCATCGCCATTGGCGACCATCATCTCGCGCAGATACAGGCTGCGGGCGAACGTCAGCGAGGTGGTGCTCAGCCGCCGGTCCGCAGGCCCGCTGTTGAAGCCGTAGCCCTGCGCAGCGAGGACATCGAAGCACGCGCCAGCCCCTGCGCTGTACATCCGCTGGAGGTAAATGAAATCGTTCAGATCGCGCCCGGTCAGGCTGACCGTCGGTGAGAGCGGCGGCGCGATCACGACGATCTGCGGATCCACCGCCTTGAGCGCGTCATACGTGCGGCACAGCAGATCAGTGAACGCTTCCGGATCGACGTTCTGCTCACCCCATTCCGGGTAGATGTTCGGCTCGTTCCATACCTGGTAATAACGGATCTGCCCACGGTAGCGCTCAGCGACGGCGACAGCGTAATTGACGAAATCCTGCACATCGGCGGGCGGGGCGAAATCGCCGGCGATACTCTGCGCCCATTCCGGCGGATTGTCCAGCCGCGCATGGATGTCGATGCCGAACTGCTGTGCCAGCGCAGCGATATGATCGTATTTAGCCCAAGCGCTGATGGCATC
Source organism: Anaerolineae bacterium CFX9 (assembly GCA_030263515.1). Taxonomy (GTDB): domain Bacteria; phylum Chloroflexota; class Anaerolineae; order Aggregatilineales; family Phototrophicaceae; genus Flexifilum. Next base: position 15,550 of record SZPD01000131.1, read on the forward strand.
AGGTGTGCCGTCACCGTCAAGGTCGTTGCGGCGATCTTCAAAGTCGCCGCGCGCATGAATCTCGATATCTGCCCACGGGAACTGCTGGCGAATCCAGCCGAAGCCGGCATCGCGGATCATCTGGAGGCTCTGCTCGCGTTTGGCAGGCTCAACTTCCTGCTCAAGGAAGGTGTTGATTCCGAATGGGTAAACACCGGCATGCTGAACCGGCACATACGGATCGATATGCGGCTGTGGGCGGGTGAGATTGCCGGTCAGTTCCAGCATGCCGCGAAGCTGGGACAGGGGCGTTTCCTCACCGGTCAGTGACCAGAAAACCTGCCAGACGAAACCGCGCTGTGCCAGATCCAGCGCCAGCCCGCCGAGCAGCACCGCTGCGACGATGATGAGCAGGATCAGCCTGCGTGACGGACGACTCGATGATGTGTTCATGACGGCGATTATAGCCGAGATGCGGCGCACCGTTCTATCCCGGAAGGCGCTTTGGGGTTCCGGTTGGTCTGCCGGAGGGACTGAAAACGGGCGTATAATGGAATCAGTTATCGTAAGCAGTGACTTGCGGAAAGGGTCTGTCATGCGGGACGAGAATCGAAATGGTGTGCCCGATGCCGTTGAAGAGCTTGCAGCCGATGCCAGCAAGAGCCTGCGCGAGCTGGGGCGGGAAGCGCGCAAACGTGCCGATGAAGCCAAGAGCCAGGCGGTGAAAGGGCTGCACGAAGCCGCGGAACGCCTGCGCCGTGAAGCACACGAACGCGGCGCTGAGGGTGAAGCGCTGGAGAAGGTCAACGAGACCGCCAGCGGGCTGGAACGCGCAGCCGCTTACCTCAAACGGCACAGTTATGAGCAGATCGGCAGCGATGTTGAGAAGAAGGTCAAACAAAATCCGCTGCCGCTGATCGCGCTGATCTTTTTCATCGGCGTGATCGCCGGGCTGATGCTGCGCGGCGGGGGCGACCGCAAATAGGCAAACGACAAATCAATCGTTACAATCAGGGTCGGGCGTATATTCGCCCGACTTTCATTTCAGGATTGAGTGAGCGATGGTCAAATTTACCGTGTTCTTCAACGCGCCGGATCCCGCGGCAGAACCGCAGTTCGAGGATGCGTATCAGGATTTTCTGGCGCTGGTAGAGCGGATGCCGCTGGTACAGCGGCGGCAGGTCAATCATGTGTTAGGCTCGCCAGCCGGTGAAACGTCGCTTTACCGCGTGCTGGAGGTCTACTACAACAGCTACGCCGATTTGCAGGAATCGCTCCGGTCGCGGATCGGGCAGGAAGCGGGAAAAGAGCTGGCGAGACGCTTCCGGCGAGAAGCGATCGACATGATCTTTGCGGAAGTGTATGAAGAGGCAGGCGGGCAGACCCCCGCAGGAGCAGGAGCTACATGGAACAACTGAAGCAGCGCATCGCCGCGGAAGGGCGTAATCTCGGCAGCGGCATCCTCAAGATCGACAGCATCCTCAATCATCAGCTTGATCCGGAACTCATGCTCAATATCGGCAAGGAACTGGCGGCGCGCTTCAGGGATGTCAAAATTGACCGCATCCTGACCGTGGAGATCAGCGGGATCGCGCCGGCGCTCATGACAGGTCTGGCGTTGGGCGTGCCGGTGGTCTATGCCCGCAAACAGAAACCGATCACGATGTTCGGTCCGGTCTATCTGGAAACCGCGCCGAGCCACACCAAGGGGATGGAGGTCAATCTGCTGGTTTCAGCAGAATTTCTCCACGCAGATGAAGACGTGCTGATCATCGACGATTTTCTGGCGTCCGGGCAGACGCTGCGGGCGCTGGCGCGCATGGTTGCCAGCGCGCGGGCACGGGTTGCCGGGGTGGGCGTGGTGGTCGAAAAGACGTTTGAAGGCGGGCGGGCGCTCATGCTCAAGCATGGTTACACTGTCCCGATCGAGTCGCTGGTGACGATCGTCAACATGGACGACGGCCAGATCATCTTTGCGGAGTGAATTCAGTTCAGTAAGGAAGGGACAGCCGAAGGCCCTATGACCGACCCGCGTTCCGGTGGCATTGCCATCCTCGATTTCGGCTCACAGTATACTCAGCTCATCGCCCGCCGCGTGCGTGAGCAGGGCGTGTATGCCGAGGTCTTTCCGTATGACGCTGATCCGCAGACGATCAGCCGGCATACCCCGCGCGGCTACATTCTGTCAGGCGGGCCCAACAGCATCTATGAGGATGGCGCGCCTCAGCTTCCGGCATTCATCCTGAATTCCGGGCTGCCGGAACTCGGTATCTGTTACGGTATGCAGGCGCTGACGCATGCGCTCGGCGGGATCGTTGCGCCGTCGAGCGCCCGTGAGTATGGCTCGGCGCAGATCCGCCGCACGCAGACCAGCCCGCTGTTTGACGGTTTGCCGGAGCAGATCGACGTGTGGATGTCCCACGGAGACCGCATCGAACAACCGCCGCCCGGTTTTCAGCCGCTTGCGACAAGCGACAATTCACCGTTTGCCGCTATGGGCGATCCGGAACGGGGCTTATACGGTGTGCAGTTTCATCCGGAAGTGGTGCATACACCCCTCGGCGCGCGCCTGCTGCGCAACTTCATTTTCAACGTCTGCGGCTGTGAGGCGAAGTGGTCATCTGCCGCCTTCATCGAGGACGCCGTGACAGCGATCCGCGATCGGGTCGGCAGTGAGCGTGTGCTGCTGGCGCTGAGCGGCGGCGTTGATTCCGCCGTCACCAGCGCGCTGCTGCATCGCGCCATCGGCGATCAACTGGTGTGCGTTTTTGTCAACACCGGTATGCTGCGCAAGGATGAGCCGGAACAGGTGGTGCGCGTCTTTCGTGACGAGCAGCAGATGAACCTGATCGCCGTGGATGCCACTGAGGCTTTTCTCGATGCGCTGGCGGGGATTACCGATCCGGAGCAGAAGCGCAAGCGGATCGGCAAACTGTTCATCGATACCTTCAGCGAACAGGCGCGGCGGCTGGCAGATCAGGGCGTGAAATTCCTCGCGCAGGGCACGATCTATCCCGATGTGATCGAGAGCGCCGCCGCCAGCAAGACGAGCCGGGTGATCAAGAGCCATCACAACGTTGGCGGGCTGCCGGATGATCTCCAGTTTGAGCTGGTGGAGCCGCTGCGCGATCTGTTCAAGGATGAGGTGCGGGCGGTTGGGACGGCGCTCGGCCTGCCGGACAGCATCGTCTGGCGGCAGCCGTTTCCCGGTCCCGGACTGGCAGTGCGCTGTCTCGGTGAACTCACCTGGGAGCGGCTGGAAACGCTGCGCGCCGCCGACGCGATCTTCATGCAGGAACTGGAGGCAGCCGGGCTGCTGCGCCGGGGTACTGCGCAGTCATTTGCGGTGCTGCTGCCCGTCAAGAGCGTCGGCGTGATGGGCGACAACCGAACCTATGAAGAAGTGATCGCGCTGCGATCCGTGACGACGGATGACTTCATGACGGCGGATTGGGCGCGGCTGCCCTATGATCTGCTGGCGCGCGTCAGCAGCCGGATCGTCAATGAGGTGCGGGGCGTCAACCGTGTCACCTACGATATCACGAGCAAACCCCCCGGCACGATTGAGTGGGAATAGCGCCGCAGCGGGTGAAGCCCACATGTGCGGACTTCACCCGTTTTGACAGCGGTTGTACAGATTACGGCGCGGGCGGTGGCGCGGGCGGCAGCGCCTCACGGAACATCACCTGGCGCGGCGTCCGGCAGGCGACCTGATCGCTCACCAGCGCCTCAACTTCCCATGCGAACAGGAAGCCCGGTCCTGCTGCGCCGATGCCGACATCACCTTCCAGATTGGTATTGAAGCCATCGGTCGTGTATGACGCTGTGCGGAACCCGCCGAACTGAAGGTTGTAGATATTGACGCGATAGCTGGTGGCTCCGGGAGCCGGATTCCAGTAGAAGCGGTTGCTTCCGTTCGCCAGCCCATCCAGCGGTGATGTGGCGCGGAAGGAGGCGCAGCTCAGATTGTCTGGCACGGTCAGCGTTTCGCCGGGCTGCAGGAGCTGTGCGGCAGTGACAGGAGCCGGGGAGGGCGATCCGGTCGTGCCACCGGGGACCAGCGGCGATGTGCCGGGGCAGGGAATACGGAGCTGCTGACCGACATAGATGCGATTCGGGTTGGACAGCCCGTTTGCCGCCGCAACTGTGGGCACATCGGACCCATAGCGGCGCGCGATCCGGAACAGCGTTTCTCCAGCGCGGACGGTATGCACCGTGCTGTTGCCGCAGGTCGCCTGCGCGCTGACTGCCGGGACGGCGGCGATCATCACCGCCAGCAGTGCGAAGATGAAGATGAATGCAAGCATACGTTTATTATTCATGTGCACAGACTCCCGTAATCATCGAAGCTACATATAAGCGTACACACCCCATGACATGTTCCAGCCTGATCATACCGCGGGATTGAGGCGGTGAATGCAGGGCGATCTGCTTGAAGTGAGTATGAATACAGTAAGATTTGAGTTACGAAAAATTCAGCCTTGTTCCCCTGCAAAAAGGGATATAATTACCCGCGCAATCTCGTCCTCACCAGTCTGTCCAACATCAAGGATAGCCTATGGCAGTCAGTCTTTCTTCAAGCGGCGCTGAAGGCTACACAACGAGAGAAAGAACCCGCGGACGCGCGCTGGCTGTGCCAGCCATCATCTGGCTGGTCTTTTTCTTCATCGCCCCTTTGCTGATCGTCGCTTTCATCAGTTTCCTGACCCGCCCGGCGAGTGTCGCCATCCTGTACGATTTTCCGTTCACGCTGGAAGCCTATTCGTCTGCGTTCAACAACATCTACGGGTCGATTCTGTGGCGCTCGGTGGTGATCGCCTTCGTGACGACCATCATCTGCCTGCTGATGGGCTACCCGCTGGCATTCTATATCTCGACGCGCAAGAACAAGCGGGTGCAGAGCTTTGCGCTCTTCCTCGTCATCCTGCCTTTCTGGACGAATTTTCTGGTGCGCACCTACGCATGGCAGCTCATCCTCGGCAATGAAGGGGTCATCAACAGCCTGCTGATGGGGCTGGGGATCATCCAGCAGCCGCTGGAAATGCTGCTCACGCCGGGGGCGGTGCTGGTCGGTCTGGTCTACAGCTATCTGCCGTTCATGGTGCTGCCGATCTATACCAGTGTCGAGCGCTTCGATTTTCGGCTGGTGGAGGCGGCAAATGATCTCGGCGCAAACGACTGGCGCGCTTTCTGGCGGGTGGTCTTCCCGCTGACGCTGCCGGGTGTAGCTGCCGGTTCGATCCTGGTGTTCATCCCGACGATCGGCGCTTATATCACGCCCGACCTGCTCGGCGGCACGCGCGGCATCATGATCGGCTCGCTGATCACGCGGCAGTTCCTCGGCACGGGCAGCAACTGGCCGCTGGGCGCATCGCTTTCGGTGGTGATGATGCTGATGGTCATCGCCGCGCTCATTCTGTACAGTATCGTGAATCGGCGTAGGGTCTAGGGGGCGCGCGATGGCTCAGGCAGCTTTTACCTCACCCGCATCCCGCGAAGCCAGCTTTGAGGTCGATACCGGCAAGGTTCGGCGTGACATGCTGGTGCGCAACATCGGCAAGGCGGGAATGCTCATCCAGCCGGTGTTCGCCTATTTCTTCCTGTGGGCCCCGATCCTGATCCTGATCTTCTTCTCGTTCAACAATTCGCGCTCGCTGTCGCGTTTCGACGGCTTCACGCTCCAGTGGTACAACAATATCTTCAGCGGGATTGCGGGGACGGAAGCGCGCTTCTCGACGGCGCTCATGCTGGATGCCTTCCGCAACAGCATCCTGGTCGGGCTGATCGCCACCGCGATCTCGACCACGATCGGC
>SZPD01000132.1 GCA_030263515.1 Anaerolineae bacterium CFX9
ACGTTCGCCTTGCTTTCGGATCGGTTTGCCTGCATGCTGTCCCAGTTGACCCACGGAAACCAGTCACGCCGAAAGGTTTCCATGAATCGACCTCGCTCATCGGCAAATGAGACAATCGGAGCCAGAAAGACCCCTTCAATCTGACTTAACGCCTGAATGTGCGGCGTGACCTGTGGCGATGCGCTCATAGCTGACGAAACTCCTGTGGTGCGGATGATGCCGCCCGCAACGATAACAGAGGAGTCGATCAGCGTCAATTTGCTCACAGATATTTGTTGTTGCAGGCATTCACCAAGCCGGTAATGATGGCGGGTGCGCGTTCTGATGGCACACGAACCCGGATCGCGCCTTCATGACCTTCCGGAACCTGATCGAATTCGGCAGGGTAGAGAAAACGAATCGGGATCGCTTCTTCCTCGCGCCAGTGATTAATGGCAAGGATTTCCACATCATCGCCGTCACGCCAGCTCGCAATGGCATAGGGCTTGCGGAAGCGAATACCACGGTCGGTTTTGCGTCCATGAGCTTCGATGCCGGCTTCCAGCGCCCAGTAGTAAACCTGTGGAGACATGCCGGCTGTGGCGTCCTCATACAACAGGACGCTCTGCTCGATCTGGGTTGGCTCCAGCGTGGCATAAATAGTTGAGAACGCTTCAGACTGATCGCGGAAGTATCCCCAGTCGTTATTCACGATCCGCTTGATCAGCGGGTCTGCCTGGCTTGACCAGTTCATCATATCTTCGGGAAGCTGGAGCGCCGCTTCCTGCACAGCGTTCAGGAAACCACGCGCGATGGCTTCTTCTTCTGTGCTGATGCCCACTGTCGTCTGAGTCGGGTCGCGAGAGCATAACGCTGCGATCTGCCCCCACTGGATGTCGGCTGCCGATGCAATATCGCCCCAGAAGTAACACCAGTCTCCGCCGAGGACGCTGTTGACCTCCATCGACCGGAGATCACCCATGCGCTGCCAGTTGGCTTCGTGGCGGTTGAGCAGATGCACATTGACACCGCCGCTGCGCCAGGCTTCGACATGACGAAAGGCATCGGCGGTGATGTTGGCAGGTCTGTCTCCGATGATGACCAGCGCTTTGTGCATTTTGGGATCAAGTTTGGGGAGCATCTCATTCCAGAACCAGCGGGAGCCGCTGGCGCTGTCTGCATAACAGATCATCTTCACAAGATAGCCTGCCTGCTGCAAGTGCTTGCGGCTGATGCCGGCCATGATTAGGCTGTGCGGATCGAACGGGAAGGCGATCACCGCCAGCGGCTCGTCTCCGGCGATGTCCCGCTTGGGCGGGTCTTCAGGCAGCACGCTGATCACTTCCAGTTCGGTTGGGATAGGGGTTGAACGGAGCGTCTCTCTCAGGCTGCTGATCTGATAATTGTCGCTGACGTTGGCGCGAGTGAACACCTGAATCGCCAGCTTTTTCCCGCACGCGATGCGCACGCCGAGAACTTCTTCCAGCCCGCGCCAATAAGGAAGCTCGTGCGGGTAGAAGAATTCCAGCACCTTGATGAACTGACGGCTGTAGTCATATCGGCGGCGATCGATGTCCATCTTGTCAGCGATACGCAGGATGCTGGCAAGCCTGCCCAGATGGATGGTTTCCTCGCGCAGGATCTCGGTGCGTGCCGCGTCATAGTCGCCTCGATGCCAGCGGCAGAGCAAGCCGATCAGCCGGGCTTCCTGCTCACTGAAGGGCAGCTCGCCTTTTTCGGTCAGCTTCAGCACGGTGTCCTCGCTGATCAGATGATGGCGCACGCGGTCTACGGCATTGCCGACATCGTGAAACAGGGCGGCCGCGCGCAGCAGATGACGCTCGCTGGTGGTCAGACCCAGCGCATATCCTAGCTGCGTGACATACGACTTGACCCTGAGCGCATGGCTTGGCCCGTGATCGGCAAACTCGCCCATCTTGGCGCGGGCAAACTGAAGCATCGGCACGACGGTGCGCAGCATGGCAATTTCCTGCGCTGAGTAGAGCCGATCCGTTGCCAGAAGCACGGGCAGCAGCGCCGTCGGCAGCGCGCGCTTGCGGGTTTGCCCCAGGATGATCTCCGCAATGCCGTTCTCGCCGAGGCGCACCTTGCCTGCTTCAACGAGCGCTTTCAGCGCATCGCGCACTTCTGACTCACTCAGGTTCAGGCTGGACATTAAGGTAGGAATATCTGCCGCACCCTTGCGCGTCAGGTGCAGGACGATATCCTGCTGCGCCTGCGGAAGTTCAAAGATGTTCAATAGGCTTAGGGTGGTATCTGGCATACGGGGTACTCCGCAGTGAACGCAGCATCAGTGAACTACTCTCATTATGCGCATATTCGAGATTACGATTCGTAAAGAGCGCATTGTTGCCGCAGCCAATTATGGAGGATCAACAATGGGAAAAGATGGGCAGGTGGGCTTGATGCAGGGTGTGGGATAGAATCATGGGTTGGTTTATGGTCATGGGGCGGCAAGACCCGCCGGGAGTCTGAGCATGAGTGTGCCTGCTGCGGTACAGCTATACAGCCTGCGTGAGGAACTGAGCCGGGACTATCGTCCGGTACTTGAACAGGTTGCCGGGATCGGCCTGGCAGGTGTGGAACTGGCCGGTGTTTACCTGAATGGATCGCCGCGAGAGACGGGGGCGCTGGTACGCGATCTGGGTATGACGGTGTGCAGTGCGCATATGCCGCCGCCGGTGGGCGAAAACCGAAACCAGGTGTTTGATACGCTGGGCGAGCTGGAGACAACGCATCTGGTCGTGCCGTTTTTCCCGCCTGAGCAGTTCACCACCCGTGCGGCTGTGCTTCATATCTGCGATATCCTCAATCAGTCCGCTGCTGCTGCGCGTGAGCATGGGGTAACGCTCTACTACCACAATCACTGGTGGGAATATGAGCCGATCCGGGAAACGGGTGAACGGGTTTACAAGGTAATGCTTGAGAATCTGGATCCCTCGATCCTGTTTGAAGTGGATACGTACTGGGTGAAGGCGGGCGGGGCAGATCCGGCTGCTGTGGTGCGTGAACTGGGTGAGCGCGTCCGGCTGCTGCATGTGAAGGATGGCACGGCAAATCCTCAGGATGCGATGGTTGCCGTGGGCAGCGGCGTGATGGATTATCCGGCTGTGATGGGAGCAGCTTCCCATATCGAATGGGCGATCATTGAACTCGATCGGTGCGAGACAGATATGCTGGAGGCTGTCCGCGCAAGTTACGATTACCTGACGGGGAGGGGATTGGTTCATGGGCGCTAGGATGCGCGTCGGCATTATCGGCTGTGGCAATATCTTTGATCAGTACATCGCGGGCTGCCGATTATTTGAGGTACTCGAAGTCATCGCCTGCGCCGATCTTGATATGCAAAGAGCGCGTCAGCGGGCCCAGCAGTACAGCCTTCAGGCGCTCACAGTTGATGAGCTGCTGGCGCACCCCGATATTGAGATCGTCGTCAACCTGACCATTCCGGCAGCGCACAGGCAGGTCAGCCTGGCAGCGATCGCGGCAGGGAAGCACATCTACAGCGAGAAGCCGCTCGCCATCACGACAGCCGAGGGTCGCGAAATTCTTCGGGCCGCTGCCGAGCGGGGCGTTCGGGTGGGCTGTGCGCCGGATACCTTTCTGGGTGGCAGCCTTCAGACGTGCATCAGGCTGGTGTCTGAAGGCGCGATCGGAACACCGGTTGCAGCGACGGCTTTCTTTGCCACTCATGGGCCGGAAAGCTGGCATCCCAACCCGGCTTTCTATTATCAGGTTGGCGGGGGACCTGTCCTGGATATGGGCCCTTATTACCTGACGGCGCTCATCACGATGCTGGGAAGTGTGCGCACGGTTGCCGGGGCCAGCCGCACCACCTTCACCCAGCGTACGGCGACCAGCCCTTCCCGCAACGGCGAGACCTTTCCTGTAGAAGTGCCGACGCTTTCGACCGCGGCGCTGATCTTCGAGTCTGGCGCGCTGGGCAGCGTCACCTTCAGCTTTGATCTCTGGGCGCATCATCAGCCGTTTATCGAGATTCATGGATCAGAGGGTTCCCTGTCCGTTCCTGATCCGAATCACTTTACCGGCCGGGTTCAGCTGTACACTTCAGCCCGCGCCGAGCAAGGCTGGCAGGACGTGCCTCTTTCTCACCCGGATCAGGTGGGGCGCGGGATCGGCGTTGCCGATATGGCGCAGGCGATCCTGACGGGACGGGCGCACCGCGCAAACGGTCAGCTCGCGTATCACGTGCTGGAAGTGATGGAGAAGCTCGCGGGGCTGGGGGCAGAGGGGATGGTTCAGACGATCGAGTCGCGGGTAGAGCCGCCCGCCCCGCTGCCTGTTGGTCTGACGCTCGGTCAGCTTGACGCCTGAAAAGATGGCATCGTTTTGCCGGGCATCTCGGAACGCCGGGGCTGTGAACGATTGCAGTCCCGGCGTTTTGTCTGTCTCAGGCAATCACTCGTACCGGCGTTCCGATCTCCGCCCATTGATAGAACCAGTTCGCTTCGTCAACGGGCAGATTAACGCAGCCGTGGCTCATTGGCCGTCCGAAGCTGTTGTGCCAGTAAGCGCCGTGGATGGCATATCCACGATAAAAATACATGGTGTAGGGAACCTGAGGCTGAAAGTAGCCCGGTCCTGCCATGTCATCCGCCAGATATTTGACGTAAACCCGGAAGTCTCCCAGCACCGTTGGCGTGGCGGCGCGCCCGGTAGAGACCAGATGAGAACGGATCATCTGCCCGTTCTCGTAGGCGTAAATCCGCTGCTGGCTGACTGAGACGACGATCGCCTTGCCTGCCTGTGTCGGGGGCGCGGGGGCCTCTGCGGCGGATGGCTGATACAAACCGGCAGCCGGGATGATGAGCTGCTGTCCGATATGAAGAATATCTGGATTGGCGATCTGGTTGAGCTGGATGATCTCCGCCAGCTCCACGTTGTACATACGGGCGATCAATCCCAGTTCCTGCCCCGCTTCCACGATGTGAGTGGTCGTCGGGCGCGGCGGCGCTGCCGTGGGTTCAACAACGGTTGTGTAGAACACTGGCTCATCAGTAGGCTCCGCCGTGGGCTGAGGGACAGACACAGTGGAACCGACCTGCGGCACAGAAGCGAGCAGAATCACCGCCACAAGCGCGGCGCTGAGCAGCATGGAAACGCCAATGCCGATAACCGCTGCAAGCACCAGCGAAACAGGCGGGATGGTTTTGCGGCGCTGCACAGGGCGAAAGGGCAGTGTGTTGGGCGGCGCTGGATAGGGATACTGCATGTTCACTCCTCTGTCATGATGTTAACCGAGAGCATTTGGTATCCATCTGACGATTTCCCTACGATCTGTAACAGGATTCATACGAATTTCCGCCGCACGGATGTTCTGCGATGACTCGCCAGAGTCGATAACTTCAGGGTAGAATACGCACATAATTTCTATTTTCTGCGAATTTTGCAGATTCTGAACTCTGTGAGGTCGCCTATGAAGGCAGTGCGCATATCCCGGCAGACCATGCGGCGCTTTGTATTGGGAAAAGCCGGTTTATATCCCGGCCGGCGCTGGAGCGGGATGTCCGGCGCGCTTCAGGCGCTGACTCAAACAGGGTCGGTGCAGATCGATCCTGTACACGTGATCGCGCGCAATCATGATCTGATCCTGTTTAGCCGGGTGGCAGACTATAAGCCAGAGCATCTTAACCGGCTCGCTTATGAAAAGCGTGCCTGTTTCGATTATGGCAACACCCTCTTTATGTACCCTATGGAAGAGATTCCGTATTGGCGGGTTGTCATGCGCTGGTGGGATGTTTCCCCATGGATTCACAGGCTGCGTCACAACCATCCGGCTGCGACGGATACCGTGCGTGCTGAACTGCGGGCGCGGGGGCCGCTGGCTCAGCGGGATATGGTGGGCACTAAGGTAGACAGCTACCGCGCGCGCAAGGATACTGGGCTGGCGTTGTACTATCTGTGGCTGATCGGCGAACTGATGACGCACAGCCGCCGCGGTTTTGATCGCGTCTATTACTTCAGCGATGAGATCGTGCCTCCGGAACATCAGGGGGAAGCGACGGTCGAGGAAGCTGAAGCCTACTTTGCGCGCAAGGTTTTTGTCGAGATGGGCTTGTGTACGCGGATGGACTGGCTGAGGCGTTTCCGCGTGCTGATGGCTCGCCCGGTCGATAGCGCGGAAGCGCGAAGCGTTCTGGGCGATCTTGAAACGGCAGGTGTCATCACAGCCGTATCTGTGGAAGGGCAAAAAACGACCAGCTACGTTCTGACCAGCGATCTTCCGCTGCTTGATGAACTTGAACGGGGGGTGATCCCGTCTGCGTGGAAGCCGCTCGGATCGACGACGGAAACGGAAACGGTGTTTCTGGCGCCGCTGGACATGGTGAGCGCGCGGGGCAGGGCGCTGCCTGTTTTCGATTTCGAGTACATCTGGGAAATCTATAAGCCGCAGCATCAGCGGCGCTGGGGATACTATACCCTGCCGATCCTCTATGGCGATCGGCTGGTGGGCAGGATCGACTCGCGGATGAACCGCTCCGATCACACGCTGGTCGTCAACGGTTTGTGGCTGGAGGAAGATATGCTGGCGCGCAGCCCTGAATTTGCGGACGCTCTGGCAGCGGGATTCGAACGTTTTGCCCGTTTCCATCATGCGCGCCAGGTCGATGTGAGCAGTGTAGGGTTTGTGCCCCTCAAGCGTCGCATGGCAAAGGTAGCGAAATCACTTGCCTGACGTTGCCTGATTCCCCGCTGCGCGCGCTATAATGGCGCGCAAAAAACCGGCAGGGGGATCTCAGGAAAAAATCATGAAACTCTGGGGACGTGAATATACCCGAAGGGAACTGGAAGGTTTTTCGAGCGATCTGCGTCAGTTTGCCGACATTCGTCTGCTGACGCTGGATGATGGACAGGAACGCGGGGTGCGTGCTGCTCAAGTGCGCACTGGTGGCGGGCTGGATTTCACCGTGCTGCTCGATCGCGCCATGGACATCGGGCCGGCGACATATAACGGCATTCCACTGGCATGGCAGAGCGGCACGGGGGCGGCGCATCCATCCCGCTACGAACCCGGCGGGCTGGGCTGGCTGCGGACGTTCCACGGCGGATTGCTCGCGCTGTGCGGCCTGACGCAGTCCGGTTTCCCGGATCCGCCCAACGACACCGAAACCAATGAAGTGCTGGGCTTGCATGGGCGCGTCGGCACGATCCCTGCTGCGGATGTGCGTATCGAACGCATCTGGGAAGATGACCGCACATGGACTTTCCGGTTGCATGGCACGGTTGACGAGGTGGTGCTGTTTGGTTACAAGCTCCGCCTTGAGCGAACGCTGGAGTTCAGGGCAGGTGAAGCATCATTCCGGATTCATGATCGCGTGCGCAATTTTGGCGGTACGCCTGCGCCGTTGATGATTCTCTATCACTGCAATCTCGGCTACCCGATCGTTTCACCCGACTCGATCATGAAAAGCCCGGCATCGCAGGTCAATCCACGCGATGCGGCCGCCGAGGTGGGGGTGCATGAATGGATGCAGATGCAGCCGCCCACACCCGGATATGCTGAGCAGGTCTTTTTCCACACCGTTCCACAGGCAGATGGCATGCTGGCGGCGTCGATCTTCAACCGCTCACTGCGGCTTGGCGTGGAGATTGCGTTTGATCCGTCTACCCTCAATCACCTGACGCAGTGGAAACAGATGGGTTTTGGGGATTACACGGTCGGTATTGAGCCGGGGAACTGCCTGCCGGAAGGGCGAAACAAGGCGCGTGAGCATGGGCGGCTTCGCCTGCTGTCGCCCGGCGAAACGGATGAATTCCGTCTCGAATTCCGCATGATATTTTCCGAGTAGCACATTGGGCGATTATTTCCGCTTCTTCCTCAACGACCTGCCTCCTGCCTTTGAGCGGCTGGAGGCAGGTTTCAGGTCATTCAATCCGCGTTTTCGGCTGGTGGTGGATCTGGTGGCGGGGAACGTCGCCGATCTGATCCTGCGCGATGATGTTTACGCAGAGATTGAAATCAACTCGGCAGACGGGGAACTTTATCAGGAAGACGTGGCTGATCTCAGGTCTCAGCTTGAGGATCCTCCTCCAGACACTGCCGAGGCGGTCAGGCGGGTCATCGAGCGGCTGGACAGCGCGCGAAGCATGATCGCCCTTCGGCTGACCGATTTTGGTTCGGTGGATTACGCCGCGATCGACCCCATCTGGGATTGGCTGTTCGCCCGCTATGATGGGATGCTCGAAATCGATGATGAAGGCTATTACACGCGCGAGGGCGAACTGCTCTCGCTGCTGTAAGTAACGACAGGCGTATTCTTACAGGGCAGCTTGCAGAATTTCCGTCAGCTCGGCTTCTGTCAGCCGGATCGGGTTGCCCTGCATTGAGCTGGCTGCGGCTGCTTTTTCCACAATATCGCTGATATCCTCGCTCGTGATCCCGTAAGTGGAGAGGGGCGGAATCCGGAAGGCGCTGACCATATCCTCCGCCCAGGCGACCAGCGCTTCGGCATTGCCGCTGCCTGTCACGATGCGCGCCACCGTCTCATAGCGCGCGACTGCCGGGTGTGCTGGTTCGCGCTCGCGCAGGGCGCGCAGGTTGACGCGAATTACCGGGGGGAGTAGAACAGCGCAGATCGCGCCGTGCGGCGCGTCAAACATGCCGCCGATTGGAGCCGCAAACCCGTGAACCGCGCCAAGCTTGGCATTGGCAAGCGCCAGCCCGCCGCACAAACTTGCCAGCGCCATCGCTTCACGCGCGGCGAGATCTTCACTGCCGGTTTCTGCTCCCTCAACCGCAGGGCGAAGCGCCGGCGCACCGTGGCGCAGCCCTTCAAGCGCAATGGCATCAGTGATCGGGTTCGCCTTGTTGGATACATAGGGTTCGATAAGCTGTGTCAGCGCGTCCATGCCTGTGCGCGCTGTGATCGGGGCAGGCAAGCCGACGGCAAGCTGAGGATCGATCAGCGCGATACGCGGCAGCATCGACGGGCTGCGCAGGCTGACCTTCACGCGCTGCTCAGCCGATGCCAGCACTGCATTCATCGTCACTTCAGCCCCGGTTCCAGCGGTGGTAGGGATGGCGATATAGGGGGCGCTGGGGATTGAGAGCTTTTTCCCGCGCCCGATCACCTCAAGATAGTCGAGCGGATCGCCGGGGTTGGTCAGAAGGGCAGCAACTGCCTTGCCCGTGTCGAGCGCTGCCCCGCCGCCCACGCCGATGATCACCTGCGCTTCGTGATCGCGCGCTGCCTGCACCCCTGCGCGCGCCATCTCGATGGTCGGCTCACTATCCACACGGAAGGTTGCAGTGACGACACCGCTGTCTGCCAGCGAGTCCACGATCGAGCGCACGCGAGACAGGTTGGTTCCGGTCACGAGCAGCGCACGCTCACCGAAGCCTTTCGCCAGCGCGCCGATCTGATCCTGCGTTCCAGACCCGAAAATGATCCGGCTGGCGGTTGCGAATTCAAACGGCATCGTCGTTAGGCCCAGTCATCATCGGTCGGGGAGATATTCTGGTATTTGGTGCTGCTGCGGGGTTCCGCCATCCAGTCGGCAACTGTGTCTCGCCACCGGGCATAATGCGCCGTCTGGCGATGAAGGTCAAGATCTTCTGGCGAGCGGTACACCTCGTACAGCATGAAACGAGTGGGATCATCCTGCTGCTGAAGCAGATCGAAGCGGAGGACACCCGCCTCCTGCCGGCTGTTCACTGCGTTGTCGATCGACGCCATGATGAACGGTTCAACGAATTCCGGTTTGACAGTGATATAGACCGCTGAAACATACATCACACTACTCCTTTGGCACGCTCAGACCGCGTTTCTCGATGATGTTTTCGAGCATCGTGCGGAAGTCACGCAGGCGGGGCAGGGGTTTGTAAACGAGCGCATCAGCGCCCGCCTTTTTCATCACCTCATCTTCCTGTTCTTTCGTCAGGCGGTATGCCGTCATCAGGACGATGGCGATATGGCTGAGTTTCTTGCTCTGGCGGATGCGTTCACCCACCATGTCCCCCTGAAATTTGCCGGGCAGCCGCTGATCGACCAGCGCCAGCACCGGAAGCTGACCGGCGTGGAGACCCTGATCAACATCATCCAGCCAGTCCACAGCCGTATCGCCATCCGCGAAGGGGATGCCTTCCACGCCGAACAGTTCAGTCATCGTCAACAGCATATCGTAAAGACTTTCCTCGTCTTCAATGATGATCCAGCTTGACATAGATACCTGCTCTGACCTCCACGGTATGGCTGCATCCGGGACAGTGTGCCTGAAGGCAATTCCTGCGATTATACCGCGTTTGGCGGTCGTGTCGTGTAGAATAGGCGAGCCTGAAACCGGAGATCATTCATGACTGACACCGCTCATCTTGTACCTGAGTCTGACACCGCGCTGATCCGCGTAGAGGACGTTAGCTATCGTTATGGCGCTTTCATGGCGCTGACTTCTGTATCCCTTCGTGTTGGCGCGGGTGAGCTGATCGCCCTGATCGGGCGCAACGGCGCGGGAAAATCCACACTGCTGCGCTGCATCGCTGGCTGGACGCACCCCACCGACGGCGAAGTTCACATCATGGGGCGGCGGGTTCGCCAGGCGGAACGCTGGCTTCGTGAGCATGTGGTACTCGTGCCTGATAAACCGCCGTTTTATGATGAACTGACGGCGTGGGAGCATTTGCAGTTCATCGCGCAGGCGCATGGCGTTGAGGGCTGGCATGAACGCGCCGAAATGCTGCTGGATCGCTATGGTCTGATCAACAACCGCGATGCCTTTCCCTTCGCTTTTTCCCGTGGCATGCAGTACAAGCTGGCGCTGTGTATGGGGCTGCTCATTCAACCGCGCCTGCTGCTGCTGGATGAGCCGCTCGGACCTCTCGATCCTGTCTCTGCCGACGATCTCTGGTACGACCTCAACGCGCTGTGCGCAGAGGGGATGTCGATCCTGATCAGCAGCCACCAACTGCCTCAGGACGCGCATCCTCATCGTTATCTCGTGATGGAGAATGGCGAGGTGATCGCGGAAGGCACACCCGACGCGATCCGGGAACAGTTCGGACTCAATGAGCGCTTCACGCTGGATGACATGCTGCGCTCGGCCATCCGTGCCCGCCGCGCCCGCGAGGATGCCGAAGCTGTCGAACTGGATGAGGCAGAAGCCGATGCGTAGCGCGCGGGCAGATTTCTGGGCACTGATTTCTCTGCGCTGGCGGCAGTTCCGGGATGATGCGCGCTACTGGCTGCGCGTGCTCGGCTATCAATCCAACGACGACTCATTCTCGCAGAAGATGTACGTC
>SZPD01000552.1 GCA_030263515.1 Anaerolineae bacterium CFX9
AGCGTTGTCCCCGTCTGAACGAGATCGACGATGATATCGGCATATCCGATGGTTGGGGCAGCCTCAATTGCGCCCTCCGCATTGGCAAGCGAAAAATGGTGAATGCCGCTGGCGTGAAGGAACTGGCGCGTCATTTTGGGATAGGTTGTGGCCACGCGGAGATTGCGACGTTTGTATTCGCGGAAGTCCAGCGCAACTTCAGCAAGATCGGTCATGGTTTCCACATCAATCCACGTTTCGGGCACTGCCACCACCAACCGGCATTCCCCATAACCGAGATCAGGATGGATGACGACGATATTGTCATCGCCATACTCGTGAACAACATCAAGACCTGTGATGCCGATCTGAGCCGTGTTATCAGACACCTTGTAGACCACATCGGTAACGCGCTGAAACAGCACATCCACATCCGGCAGAGCAGGGATAGAGCCGGTATACTGGCGTGGATTTGGTTTCATGACCCGCAGACCACAGTCTTGCAGGAACTGAAGGGTAGGCTCGGCAATGGCCCCTTTGCTGGGCAAGCCAATCGTCACTCGATTCATCAGGGTAATCCCATCGCGATCAACAACGACCTGACATCTTCCGGCATATACCGGTTTCCTGAATAGTGAAGGGATCCTGCCTGATCCACCACAAACTGCTCACCACGATTGTTGAATTCGCTGACCGTAACGGCAATGTCCTGTTCGCGGAGCAGCGACGCCCAGGACAAGGCGGGCTGAAGGGCTTCATGTTCAAAAGCCAGATTGACGCTGGTATGCGCACGTTTGTGATCCGCCGACATCAGATGAATAAACGCATCCGGAAACAGGGCAAACCCAACTGCCGGCACGTCCGATGAACCCCCTAACAGACGGGCGAGTTCATCGTAACGACCTCCGCCCCCCAGATGAGCAGATCCTGCCCGGATTTCAAATACCATACCCGTGTAATAGTCCCAGTTCCGCGCCAGCGCGGGGCGCAGCGTGACGGTGGCAGGGTTGACCTGATGGAAATTGAGATAGCTGAAAAGATGGTTCATATTGTCGATAAGCTCACGTGTTCCCTGATCAGCGTCAGGGATGAGTGAGCGTATTTCTGACAGGGCTTCGGCAGGCTGAGCGTCCACTGACGCCAACCGCGCCAGAAACTCAACTGCCTGCTGAATTTGCGGGCGTTCCAGCGCGCGCTTCCGCTTCTGAATCAGACGGCGTGCAATATCGTGGCGGGTTCTTCCCCCCATAGCAGCGCCGCGCTGTGCAGCATCGAGCAGCAGATCGAGCATCTGGTGCGTGTCCGGGTCGCTGGCAGACGACGCTGTAGTGTCCTGGGGAGCCGCATACGCGCGGTCGTCTGAGCCGTGGTTGGCAAAGAGTCGTTCCACCTTTTCCAGCACATACTTCGCCCCGCGACCGTGGGGCATCAGCTCATGCATCTGGTTCAGCAGAAATCTGCCTGTTCGCTGGTCCAGTCCGAAGCGGGAAAGCGCGCTTCGCAGCAGTGCCACATTCCCTATCACAACGTTTACGTCGTCTATTCCAAGCTCGATCAGGGATTTGACCGACAGTGCGATGATCTCTGCGTCGGCGGCTGTGCTTCCCCACCCAAGAAGTTCAGCTCCCAGGCTGTGCTGCTCCATAGAGCTGCCATTTTCAGGCTTGTCTTCAAAGACTACA
>SZPD01000133.1 GCA_030263515.1 Anaerolineae bacterium CFX9
CCGTCTGGCCTTGGAACAGCGCGCTGGCGCTCGTGTGCGGCGATCCGGTCATCTGGAAGCCTTCGAGCAAGACGCCGCTGTGCGCCGTCGCCTGCCAGAACATCGCCCGGGACGTGCTCCGCGCCGCGGGAGTGCCCGCCGCCGTCTCGACGGTGATCATCGGGCGGGGCTCCGGCGTCGGCGAGCGCATCGTCGAGGACCCGCGCCTCGCTCTGATCAGCGCGACGGGCTCGACCAAGCTCGGCCGCCACATCGGCGAGGTCGTGGGCAAGCGGCTCGGCCGCACCATCCTGGAGCTCGGCGGCAACAACGCGCTGATCATCTCCGACAAGGCCGACCTGCGCGGAGCGCTGGCGTCCGCGTTCTTCGGCGCCGTGGGCACGGCGGGCCAGCGCTGCACCTCCACGCGCCGGCTGATCATCCACCAGAGCATCTACGCGGCCTTCCTGGACAAGCTCGTGACCAACTACCAGAAGGTGGCCATCGGCGACCCCCTCGATCCGAAGACGCTGATGGGGCCGCTGATCGACGAGTCCGCCGTGCGCGACTACGAGAAGGCGCTCGAGGCCGCGAAGAGTCAGGGCGGCAAGGTCGTCTACGGCGGCCAGGTGCTCGAGCCGCCGTTCGGCCGGCGCACGTTCGTGAAGCCCACCATCGTGGAGATCGACAACGGCGCGTCCATCGTCCAGACCGAGACCTTCGCGCCCATCTTGTACGTGATGAAGTACGAGACCATCGAGCAGGCCATCACGCTCCAGAACGCCGTACCGCAGGGCCTGTCCTCGGGCATCTTCACCGACAGCATGGCCGAGGCCGAGCGCTTCTTGAGCTTCAAGGGCTCCGACTGCGGCATCGCCAACGTCAACGTGGGCACCTCCGGCGCCGAGATCGGCGGCGCGTTCGGCGGCGAGAAGGAGACGGGCGGCGGCCGCGAGTCGGGCTCCGACTCGTGGAAGATCTACATGCGGCGGCAGACGGTCGAGCGCGGTCTTCAACTGCTCATGGAGCAGGTTGGTGGCGACTTCCTCCGCAGGAGCCGGGCTGTTGACATCTTCCACGAAGTCGCCAAACGTCGAGTCGCCTTCTTCGTCGATCGGCGTCTCCAGGCTGACCGGGCGGCGCGCGATTTCCAGCAGGTTTTCGATCTTGTCTGGCGTCGTCTCCATGCCCAGCGCCAGCTCGTCGATCGACGGATCGCGGCCGAGTTCCTGCGTGAGGCGCATCTGAATACGGCGCATCCGGTTGAGCTGATCGCCCATATGCACCGGCACGCGGATCGTGCGACCCTGATCTGCCACTGCGCGGCTGACCGCCTGCCGGATCCACCATGTCGCATAGGTGCTGAACTTGTGCCCACGGCGATAGTCGAACTTCTTGGTTGCGCGGATCAGCCCGATGTTGCCTTCCTGAATCAGATCGAGGAACGGCACACCGCGCCCGATGTACTTCTTGGCAACGCTGATCACCAGGCGGGCGTTGGCGCGCACCAGATGTTCCTGTGCCAGCTCGCCATCGCTGATCAGATCGCGCAGGGTGTAAACATCATCCAGCGGCAGTCGATCGCCCTGATCCTCAAGCATCTGGCGCGCCGATTCGGACTTTTCCATCCGCTTGGCGAGCGAGACTTCTTCCTCCGCTGTGAGCAGGGGAACGCGCCCCGCTTCCTTGAGGTACAAGCCCACCACGTCATCACTGTCGAGCGCCTGCTGATAGCCCGCGTCGTCGGTCAGGTTGTCATCTACCCAGAGGGCGTATTCATCCGGCTCTTCATCGACCAGATCAAGATCGATATCCGCATCCAGATCACGCATCTGAGCGTTGGAATCAAAAGCAGCGCCACGAGACGATCCCTCGCCCGCCGAGACTTCAATGCCGGCATCGAGCAGATCTTCCATGACTTCTTCGAGCAGATTCAGGTCACGCTCGGCATCTGGCAGCAGTGCCAGCAACTCATCGTAGCTGATGCCACCCTGCTTGCGCGCCTTTTCAACGATCTGAGCGCGAATTTCTTCTCTTGGTACCATTACAGTGAGCATACACCACACCACACCATCTTGATCTAGCATAGCACATCAGCGCGGCGGCGAAAAAAAGTCGCCGGGGGCGCTGGCGGCGTTACCAGCGAACAATCGTAGAATAGCAGCGTTGTCTGATACGCAGATGAGTACCGGACAACAATACAGACGGCGACTGCGCGCCGTCTGCTCTCGTCATTCACATGACGCAAAGAGACAGCATATCACCAAAAAAGAAGTTGTCAAGCGGTTGCGCAATTTTTCACTTATGGAACGATCTGCGTCCTGCCGTTTGACATTCTCTGGTGTGCCACGTACAATCAATGGCTCTACCGTATGATGTTTAGTCTCAGGCTGTCCAGTGATGAACTGCGCTTTCTCACTTGACCAAGATCATCATCGACCCGACGAAAGCCGTCGTCGTCGCAGCCGTCGCCCGCAGACCTATGAGGTCGTGTGGGATTTTTGCGTTAACGGCTGAGCGGACGGCAAACGAACGCTCGGAACAGCGCCGAAATCATCCCCTGACCTCATGTTGAAACGAGGCAGGGGATTTTTATTTGCCTGACCGAAATCCTGCACGAAGGCAGGATCTGCTGAACGGAAACGAAGGAACAACACACATGAGCGAACGAGTCCGCGTTGGTGTTTACGGAGCCTCCGGTTATGCCGGTCAGGACGCCGTCGAACTCCTGGCAAAACATCCGGGTGTTGAGCTGGTGTTCGGTACGTCTGGCACTTATACAGGGCAGCCCATCCCATTCACCACTCTGAATTACATTCATCCCGATCAGGCAGACCTTGACGCCGTGGATGCCGTATTTCTGGCGCTGCCGCACGGCGTGAGCGCACAGATGGCGGCGCGCGCGGGCGCGGCGGGCAAGACCGTCGTCGATCTCTCTGCCGATCTCCGGCTGGATACGCCCGCTGCCTATAAACAGTGGTATGGGCATGATCATCCCCATCCGGAACTGCTTCCGACTCCTTATGGTTTGCCTGAAATCAATCGTCAGGCGATCGTAGGGAAACAGGTGGTTGCCGCGCCGGGCTGTTATCCGACGACGACGCTGCTGGGTCTCGCCCCGCTGCTGGAATGCGATGCGCTGGTGCAGGGGCGACCGATCATCGTCGATGCCAAGAGCGGCGTCAGCGGGGCAGGGCGCGAGCCGAAGCCCAACCTGCACTTTGTCGAGGTTTTCGGCAACTTCTCTCCATATAATCCGGGGCGGGTTCATCGCCATGTCGGCGAGATCGAGCAGGAAATGCGCAAGCTCAACCCCGGCGCGGGCATGCTGATCTTCACACCTCATCTGCTGCCAGTGGATCGCGGTCTGATGGCGAGTATTTACGTTGAACTGAACGAATCGATGACCAGCGATGCGGTGCAGGCGCTTTACGAAAAGCGCTATCAGCATGAGCCGCTGATCACCGTGCTGCCGCGGGGGACACAAGCCACCCTCAGACATGTGGTGCGCACCAATGGCTGCGCGATCAGCATCACACCGGTCACCGAACGTTTTGTTCACATCACCAGCGTCACGGATAATTTGCGTAAGGGAGCCTCAGGTCAGGCGGTGCAGTGCTTCAACCTGATGCGCGGCTTCCCTGAGACGACTGCTCTGCTATAGGTGAGGTTTTTCATGACTCAGCCTCTCGTTATCAAGATCAGCGGTCACGAACTGGACGATAGCGGTTATCTGCAAGCTTTCGCTGAAGTCGTTCGTGATCTCGGCGAACCTGTGGTGATCGTACACGGCGGTGGCAAGGAAATTTCCGCGCTTCAGGTTCAGATGGGCATCACACCTGCTTATGTCGATGGACTCCGCATCACCGATGCGGCTTCGCTCAGCCTGGTAGAGATGGTGCTGACCGGAACGGTTAATAAACGTCTTGTGCGCACGCTGATCAATGCCGGCGTCGATGCGTTGGGAGTCTGCGGCGCTGATCGCGGCGTGATCCGCGCTGAGAAGCTGGCTCATCCAACGGTGGACATGGGCTATACCGGCACGGTGTCGGGTGTGCGCGCTGATGTGCTGATGGAATGGCTGGCGCAGAAGATCACGCTGGTGATTTCGCCGATCTGCGTAGGGCGAGATCACAACTTCAATGTCAATGCCGATCTGGTTGCTGGTGCGGTCGCCGGCGCGGTTCGTGCCTCGCGGCTGATCTTTCTGTCGAACGTACCGGCTGTTTTAATGGACGGTGTGGCGGTCGATAAACTTACCTCGGAACAAGCCAGCGCCATGATCGCTGACGGCACTATTTTTGGCGGCATGATCCCCAAGGTACAGACGGCGCTCGCCGCGCTGGAGCAGGGCGTACCGGCGGCGGTGATCACCAATCTGGAAGGACTGCGCCGGGGGACTGGCACACACTTTGTTCGTGCCTGAGTGAAGGAGTGGGCGCGTGATGAGCAGCAGACGATTTCCAACAGAGCTGCGTCAGCGATACGAATCGTTGTGTGAGCTGATCGAGTCGCTGTACCCGGCTGATCAGGCGAAAGAGATCATCGCATCGTTCGAGTCCGCGTTCGTCGCCCATCGCTCAGAGGCGGAGCGGCGCGAACTCATCGATTACTGGCTGGACTTCTATCGCTTGCAGGCGTACCGTAAGCAGCGTCGTCGTCGCCGCCCGACGCCGCAGGAACGGTCAACGCCGTGCGCAGCCTGCGGCTATCCGTCCTCGCATCGTCATCATCTGTGGGATCTGGCGACGCACGGCGAGAACAAGGTGACGGTTCAACTGTGCGCCAACTGTCATGAGCTGCATCACCTGATGTACAACGCGCTCGTCAAGGAGAGCGAATACAGCCGGGCGATCGTCCGGCATGTGATGGCATCCGATCGAGTCGATCCGGAAGCGGTCGAGCGGCTGCTGGGGTGGTGTCTGGCGATCATTCGTTATGAGGCAGATAACGGCTGGATCGACGGCGCGAAGGGTTCGCGCGAGGCTGTTGAGGAGAAACTTGATTGGTCGGCATTTCTGAAGCGCGCTCAATCCAGAGTTTAGGGTGGATCGAAAAACGAAAGGCAGTCAGAACGACGTGGAAACAACACCGCTTTCTCAGGCAATCGAACAGGAAAATGCATTTATCGTACAGTCATACAAGCGCCCGCCCTTCGTCCTCGTGCGCGGCGAAGGCGTTACCCTGTACGATGCTGCTGGCAAAGCCTACACCGACTGGGCAGCAGGTATTGCGGTCAATGCACTGGGTTATGGCGACCCCGGCCTGACGGCGGCCATCCAGCAGGCGGCGACCGGTCTGCTGCATACCAGCAACCTCTACTACACAGAGCCGCAGGCGGCGCTGGCAGCGCTGCTGACCGAGATCTCTTTTGCTGACCGTGTTTTCTTCACCAACAGCGGGACCGAAGCGAACGAAGGCGCAATCAAGTTCTCGCGCAAGGTTGCGCACGACAAGGGGGAACACGACCGGGTTGAAATCGTCAGCTTCAGCCATGCTTTTCACGGGCGCACTATGGGATCGCTGGCGCTCACACCGAAAGAGAAGTATCAGGCAGCGTTTCGCCCGCTGATGCCCGGCGCTGTCGTGGCTGAGTTTAACAGCATTGCCAGCGCCGAGGCATCTATCACCGACCGGACTGCCGCTGTTTTCGTCGAGCCTGTGCAGGG
Source organism: Anaerolineae bacterium CFX9 (assembly GCA_030263515.1). GTDB lineage: Bacteria > Chloroflexota > Anaerolineae > Aggregatilineales > Phototrophicaceae > Flexifilum. The sequence goes on from SZPD01000133.1 coordinate 5,649, forward strand.
TGAGGGCGGGATCCATGAGGCGACGCCGGAATTTCTCCGCGCCTTGCGCCGCCTGTGCGATGAGCGCGGCGCTGTGCTGGTCTTTGATGAGGTGCAGTGTGGGCTTGGGCGAACCGGCTCGCTCTGGTCAAATGAGATCAGCGGGGTCAACCCGGATATCATGACGCTGGCGAAGCCGCTGGCTGGTGGGCTGCCGATCGGGGCGATCCTGACGACTGAGGCGATCGCGTCGCACATTCAGCCGGGGGATCACGGCACGACGTTCGGGGGCGGGCCGTTCATCACCACGGTGGCCAAGTACGTGGTCGATCGGATCCGCCAGCCGGAATTTCTCGCCCATGTGCGCGAAGTTGGCGAATATCTCAAGGAGCGTTTGCAGGAGATCAACAGTCCGCTCATCCGGGACGTTCGCGGGCGCGGGCTGATGGTTGGTATTGAACTGACCGTGGAAGCCGGCGCGATCGTGGAGGCAGGTTATGAGCAGGGGCTGCTGCTGATCAACGCCGGCCCTGATGTCATTCGGCTTGTCCCGCCGCTGACGATCCAGAAAGCTCATGTGGATGAACTGATCGACAAGCTGACGACGATTCTCTCGCAGCAGCAGGAGCTGATCACAAATGGCTGATGCAGTTCAGGTGCAGGGGTTTAAGGTTGCCGGCGTGCATGCCGGGCTGAAAGCCGATGGTGCGCTCGATATGGCGCTGATTTTCAGCGAGGTTCCCTGTGTTGCCGCAGGGGTATTCACCATCAATCGGATGAAGGCTGCGCCGGTGCTTCTGGACATGGAAAAGCTCAGCCGCACTCGTGAGGGCTATCGGGCGGTGATCGTCAATACGCGCTGTGCCAATGCCTGCACAGGCCAACCGGGATTGGAGAATGCGCGCCGGATGTCTGCGCTGACTGCGCAGGCGCTCGGCGTTCCTGATGAGTCGGTGTTTGTGATGTCAACCGGTGTCATCGGCACGCAGTTGAATATGGAAAAGATCGCTCACGGGGTTGCGTTGTGTTCCGCAGGGCTTGGCAATGACTGGGAAGCGGCGGCGCGCGGCATCATGACCACGGACACCCGTCCAAAGTATGCCGCGGTGGAAGTTCAGCTTTCGGGCGGAGTCTGCCGGATCGCCGGGATTGCCAAGGGCGCGGGGATGATCGCGCCGAACATGGCGACGATGCTGGCGGTCGTCGTCACCGATGCGCGGCTGACTTCCGAGCAGTGCGGTCAGCAGCTTGCGGCTGCTGCCAATCAATCGTTTAACCGCATCGTGATCGATGGCGACATGAGCACCAATGATACGCTGCTGCTGATGGCGAATGGTTCCAGCGGTGTCGGGATTCAGGACAGCGCAGATGAAGCGGCGTTTGAGGAAGCCCTCAACACGGTGTGCAAGGCGCTGGCACAGGCCATCGTGCGCGATGGGGAAGGGGTCACCCGGTTCGTCACCGTGGCCGTTTCCGGCGTCGAAAATGATGAGCAGGCACGCCTGATCGCCAATACGATCGCCACTTCGCCGCTGGTCAAGACAGCTTTCTATGGCGGGGATGCCAACTGGGGGCGCATCGTCGCCGCAGCCGGGCGATCGGGCGTGGAGTTCGATCCGGAAACTGTCTGGCTTGCCATTGCGCCGGGAACCGATGGCGCTCTGAGCGCGGATCCGCTTGTTCTTGTCGAAGGCGGCACGCCGACTGCATACGACGAGCAGCGAGCGACGGCGATCGTCAACCAGCCGGAATTTTCTGTCCTGCTGCGCTGCCATCGGGCGGGATCCCCCGGCAGCGGCGATGCGGTCATCTGGACATGTGATCTCAGTCACGACTATGTTTCCATCAACGGACATTACCGAACCTAGAGGCGAGGCGCGATTACGGGTATGCAGGGTGTACTGGCACTGGAAGATGGGCAGATCTTTAGCGGGACGGGTTTTGGGGCAGAGGGTGTTCAGACCGGGGAACTCGTCTTCAACACATCGATGACGGGTTACCAGGAAATTCTGACCGATCCATCCTATCACCGGCAGATCGTCACCATGACCGTTCCGCATGTGGGCAATACGGGCGTCAACCCGCAGGACGTGGAGAGCGAGCGCGCCTGGGTGGCGGGTTTTGTTGTGCGCGCGCTCAGCCCGAATGTCAGCAACTGGCGCAGCGATCGCGATCTGGATACCTTTCTGCGTGAACAGGGCGTGATCGGGCTGAGCGGCATCGCCACGCGCAAACTGGTGCGGCATATCCGCGATCGCGGGGTGATGCGGGCTGCCATTGCGCATGGCGAGGCGGCGCGTGATCCGCAGGCGCTGGTGACGCTGGCGCAGAACGCGCCGGACATGGCAGGGGCAAACCTTGTCGATGATGTCACCTGCGCTGAGGCGTATCACTGGACGGCAGGCAGTGACCCGGCATGGTATCGCGATCACATCTACGATCCGAACGGCCCGCTGATCGTCGCCTATGATACCGGGATCAAGCACAACATTCTGCGTATGCTCACCGATCGCGGACTGCGGGTGACTGTAGTTCCAGCCCGGACATCTGCCGAAGCGGTGCTGGCGCTCAACCCGGCGGGCGTCTTCCTGAGCAACGGGCCCGGCGACCCAGCCGCCGTCACCTACATGATCGAGAATACGCGCCAGCTTCTGGGCAGAGTCCCGATTTTTGGTATCTGCCTGGGGCATCAGATCCTCGCACTGGCGCTTGGCGGGCGCACGGAAAAGATGCGTTTCGGTCATCGGGGCGGCAATCAGCCGGTCAAAAACCTGCTCACGGGCGCGGTTGAGATCAGCTCGCACAATCATGGTTTTGCCGTCACGCCGGACAGCGATCTGCGCGGGGCTGAAGTCACCCATGTGAATCTGAATGACAGCACGATCGAGGGTCTGCGGCATCCTGTTCTGGGGGCATTCAGCGTTCAGTATCATCCCGAAGCATCGCCCGGTCCCCATGATTCACTCTATCTGTTCGACGAATTTGTTCAGCGCGTCAAATCGGGAATTGCCGCGCAGACAGCCGGGAATGCCTAACGATGCCGAAGCGAACTGATATTCACTCTATTCTCGTGATTGGCTCCGGACCGATTGTGATCGGGCAGGGGTGCGAATTTGATTACAGCGGCGTGCAGGCTTGCAAGGTGCTGCGCGCGCAGGGATACCGGATCATCCTGGTCAATTCCAACCCGGCGACGATCATGACCGATCCTGAATTTGCGGATTCGACCTACGTTGAACCGCTCACCCCTGAAATTGTCGAGCGCATCATTGAAGCTGAAAAGCCAGACGCGCTGCTGCCAACCGTCGGCGGGCAGACGGCGCTCAACCTGGCAAAGGCCTTGGCGGAAGCGGGCATTCTGGAACGGCACGGGGTCGAGCTGATCGGCGCGCGTCTGGAAAGTATTGATCTGGCGGAAGATCGCCAGTTGTTCAAGGATGCCATGCATGAGATCGGTCTGGAATGCCCACGCAGCCAGATCGTAAACAGCGTCGAAAGCGCCATCGAAGCAGCCGAGACGATCGGCTACCCTGTCCTGATTCGCCCGTCGTTCACGCTCGGCGGTTCCGGCGGCGGCGTGGCATTCGACGAATTTCAGCTTCGGCAGATTGCGGAACGCGGCATCAAGCTCAGCCCGGTTGGCGAAGTGCTGATCGAGATGAGCGTGCTGGGCTGGAAGGAATACGAGCTTGAAGTGATGCGCGATGTGACCGGCAATTTCGTCGTGGTCTGCACGATCGAAAATCTTGATCCGATGGGCGTGCATACCGGCGACAGCATCACGGTTGCCCCGGCACAAACGCTGACCGACAAGGAACTTCAGCGGCTGCGCAATATGGCGCGTGCCGTCCTTGATCGGGTGGGATTGGCGACAGGCGGCGCAAACGTCCAGTTTGCCATCAATCCGGCCAACGGTCAGGTTTACGTCATCGAGATGAACCCGCGTGTATCGCGTTCATCCGCCTTGGCCAGCAAGGCGACCGGATTTCCGATCGCCAAGATAGCCGCGCTGTTGGCGGTCGGATACTCCCTTGACGAGATCCCCAACGACATTACCCGTGTGACCCCTGCCAGTTTTGAGCCTTCCCTCGATTACGTGGTGGTCAAGATTCCGCGCTGGGATTTTGCCAAGTTTCCCGGTGCAGATGCGACGCTCGGCCCCCAGATGAAAGCCATCGGCGAGGTCATGGCGATCGGGCGCACTTTCCAGGAAGCTTTGCAGAAGGGCATTCGCTCACTCGATATCGGCATTTTTGGCTTTGGAAGCAAGGCGCAGTATGTGGATTCAGACGCCCTGCGCGTCCCGACTGCCCAGCGGCTGTTCCAGGTCGCTGGCGCACTGGAGCGGGGCACACCGCCGGAAGAGGTCATGCGGCAAACCGGTTTTGACGCCTGGTTTGTACGTCAGATGGCGGACCTGATGACCTTCCAGAACAGCATCCGCGGGCGGCGGCTGGACTCGCTCACCCGTGATGAGGTGATGGAGCTGAAGCTGAGGGGATACAGCGATCAGCAGATCGGCGATCTGACCGGTGCACGGGAAGCGGCTGTGCGGGCTCACCGCAAGAGCCTGGGGATCGTGCCGAACTACTATCGTGTGGATACATGCGCGGCGGAGTTTGAGGCGCATACGCCGTATCTGTACTCCACCTACGAGGATGGCGACGAGACCGGGCGCACGGACAAGCCGAAGGTCATGATCCTCGGCGGCGGACCGAACCGCATTGGTCAGGGAATCGAGTTTGATTACTGCTGTGTTCATGCCTGCTTTGCGCTGAAGGAACTGGGGTACGAGACCATCATGGTCAACTGCAACCCGGAAACCGTTAGTACGGACTATGACACTGCCGACCGACTGTATTTTGAGCCGCTGACCACAGAGGATGTGCTGAACATCATCGATAAGGAAAAACCTGATGGGGTGCTGGTGCAGTTCGGCGGGCAGACGCCGCTGAACATCGCCCGGAGTCTGCACGAAGCAGGCGCGCCGATCTGGGGAACCTCGGTGGAGACGATCGACCTGGCAGAAGATCGCGAGCAGTTCAACGCGCTGATGACGGCACTGGATATCCCTCAGCCGAACGGCGCGACCGCAATGAATCGCGATGAGGCGCTGCAGGTGGCAAAACAGGTGGGCTATCCAGTGCTGGTTCGTCCGAGCTATGTTCTCGGTGGGCGTGGCATGGCGCTGGTGTTTGACGAGCAGCAGCTTGAGGAGTGGCTGGATCGTCATATCCAGTGGAATGGGCATCCGGTGCTGATCGATCAGTTTCTGGATGATGCCTTCGAGGTTGATGTGGATGCGCTGTGCGATGGCGATCACGTGACGATCGGCGGGATCATGCAGCATATCGAAGAAGCCGGTGTACACAGTGGCGACTCTGCCTGTGTGCTGCCGCCCTACAAGATCAGCTATTATCACGTCGAGATCATCCGCGAATATACGGAACGTATCGGCAAGGCGCTTCAGGTCAGAGGTCTGTTCAACATCCAGTTTGCCATTCGCGATGAGGTGGTCTACGTGCTGGAGGTCAACCCGCGTGCCAGCCGAACCGTTCCATTTGTGAGCAAGGCGACGGGGCATCCGCTGGCGCGTTATGCCGCCGAGATCGCCGCCGG
>SZPD01000553.1 GCA_030263515.1 Anaerolineae bacterium CFX9
CTGATCTTCATCGCGCGCCCGCTGAGCGTCATCCTCTCGCTCAGCCTGTCTCGCTTCCGCTGGCGCGAGAAGCATTTCATCTCATGGGTTGGGCTGCGCGGCGCTGCCCCGATCGTGCTGGCGACCTTCCCCCTGCTGGCGCGTGTCGAAGCGGCAGACTACATCTTTCACCTGGTCTTTTTCATCGTGCTGACCTCGGTGCTGCTTCAGGGCACGCTCATGATCCCGATCGCCCGCCTGCTGCGCGTCTATAACGAGAATGCCAGGGGACCGCGTTCGCCGCTGGCTTACGTGCTGAACGAAACCAACATGACCAACGATCTGATCGAGGTCACCATTCAGGAAAATTCTCAGGCGGATGGGCGGCAGATCCTCGACCTGAATCTGCCCGCTGATGTGCTGGTGGTGCTGATCGGGCGCGGCAGCGACATGATCGTCCCGCGCGGAGCTACCATTCTGGAAGCCGGCGATCGCGTCCTGATGATGGTCAACCGTCCATCACGCCCGCTGGTTCACTCGATCTTTGAAGTGCCAGCTCTGCCTAACGGGAAAGCAGATACGCGCTGATCAGGTTCGCCGTGTCGCGCAGGGCATCGCGATGGGTGCGCTCGTAAGCGTGAGAGGCATCGACGCCGGGGCCGATCAGCCCGACGATCGCATCGCCTCCCGCGCGCCAGTAGGCAGATCCATCTGAGCCATAATACGGATAGATATCCGTCCTGAGCGCGATAGCTTCCGCCGCGGCGAGCGCACGCAGTTTTTCGTTCATGTCAAAATGATATGCGCCGCTGGAATCCTTGATGCACAGTGTGCAGTGATACTCGTCGCTGTTCTGCCCGTCGCCGATGGCAGCCATATCGATCGTCAGCAGCTCGCGCAGGGGCGGAAAACCTGCGCTGCCGCCGTGCCCGACTTCCTCATAGTTCGAGATCAGGATGTGCGTCGTCTGCGCCGGGCGCAGCCCCGCCATCTTCAGGGCAGCGAGCGCGCCGTAAACGCACGCCACACACGCCTTGTCATCCAGATGGCGAGACCGGATGAAGCCATTCTCGCTGATTTCGACGCGCGGATCGAGAAAGACGAAATCGCCAATCTCGATACCGAGCGCCCGCGTCTGCTCGGCGCTGGTGGTCACGGCGTCGAGGCGCACTTCCATGAGCTGCTCAGTGCGCAGGGCCGTCGCAATATCCTTGTTGACGTGTGTGCTTGGATTGGACGGCACGACGGTTCCACGGATGCGGCGGTCATCGGCCGTGCGCACGGTCACGCCTTCCCACTCGACGGCGTTCCACATGAATCCGCCGATCTGCGTCACCCGGAGCCGTCCACTCGGCTTGATCTCCTTGACCATCAGTCCGAGCGTATCGGCATGCGCCGTGATGCCGCGCGGTGCATCGCCGCTTTCGCCGGGTAGGGTGATCAGCAGCGCGCCTTTCCCGGTATGAGCGAGGGTGACATCCGGCATATCCAGCGCCGTGAAAGCCCGCTCACACAGCGCGATGGCTTCGCGATGGTAGCCGGTCGGGCTGGGGGTATTGAGCAGATCGACGAGAAAGGAAACTGTCGAGTCGAGGTCGAGGCTGGGCAGCGCCATGATTTTTACCATCCTGAGGTCAGAAGCGGTGTTCATCCGTTCATCAACCATACCGCAAAGACC
>SZPD01000554.1 GCA_030263515.1 Anaerolineae bacterium CFX9
AATCCGCCAAAAATGTAATGATCTCCCCGCCGCCATCTCCTGCCCCCAACCGACGCTGATCTACAGTACAATCAGCGGCAGGGACTGTGACTTCTCACAAGGAGGGCTGTTATGTCACCACAGATCACCGGGATCGTCGCGCTGCTGGTCGGCGCGCTCATCTGCTTCTACGGCTACCCGCTCTTCCGCATCCTGCTGCCCGTGATCGGCTTCATGGTCGGCTACATCGTCGGCACTAACCTCGCAGCAGACCAGCCCGTGCTGGCGCTCGTGATCGCCGTCGTGCTGGCGGTGATCGGCGCGCTGCTGGCATACCCGCTCTGGAGCCTGTTCATCACGATCGGCGGTGCGCTGCTGGGTGGCAGCATCGGTTATCTGCTGGCGGCGCAGCTTGGCTTCCTCAATAACACCGTCATCCTGCTGATTTTCGTCGTGATCGGCGCGGTGCTTTTCGGCGTGCTTTTCAACAGCGTGCGCGACCTGATGGTGATGCTCAATACCGCCATCAACGGCGCGCTGCTGATGATCTACGGCCTCGGCCTTGTAATAGGGACAGACTTGCAGTCGCAGGATATTCTGGAGCTTGTCATCGTCGCTGTGCTGGCGACATTCGGCTTCCTGGCGCAGTATCGCTTTTTCAGAAACAGCCGAATGTACTCATCATAAGGAGCATATCTTTCTCATGCCAATCCTCGTCACGGGTGGGGCCGGGTATATCGGCAGCCACGTTACGCAAGTGCTGATCGAACGCGGGTATGACGTGGTCGTGTTCGACAATCTGATCGCGGGTCATCGGCAGTCGGTATCGCCGCAGGCCACGTTCGTGCATGGCGATCTGCTCGATCGCGGGCAGGTGGACTCGCTTTTCAGAGCGCACAGGATCGACGGCATCATGCATTTCGCCTCGCACATCCTGGTCGGCGAGAGCATGCAGAAGCCGTGGAAATACTTCCGCGATAACGTCAACACCGTCATCAACATTCTTGAAGCGGCGGCTGATCACGGCGTCAGCCGCTTCATCCTGTCGTCCACCGCCAACCTGTTCGATCAGCCGGAGCGCATTCCGATCGCTGAGGATGAGCGGATCATCCCCGGCAGTGTCTATGGCGAGACCAAAGCCATCGCCGAGCGCCTGCTCTACTGGGCGGATCGCGTCTGCGGGATCAAATCGTGTGCGCTGCGTTATTTCAATGCCAGCGGCGCGCATCCAGACGGGCATATCGGCGAGGATCACCGGCCTGAATCGCATCTGATCCCGCTGGTACTTCAGGTGGCACTCGGCCAGCGCGAAAAGATCGCTGTCTTCGGCACAGATTACGACACGCCGGACGGCACCTGCATCCGCGACTATATTCACGTGGTCGATCTGGCTGAGGCGCACATTCTGGCCCTCGAAGCGCTCAAGGATGGGCAGAGCCGTCAGTACAACATTGGCTATGGGCACGGCTACTCGGTGCTGGAAGTGATCGAGATGTGCCGCAAGGTGACGGGTCACCCGATCCCGGCGGTTTTCGAGGCGCGGCGTCCCGGTGATGCGGCGGTGCTGGTGGCGGATAACACGCGGCTGAAGCACGAGCTGGGCTGGGAGCCGAAGTTTGACGATTTGCAGAAGATCATCGAGACGGCCTGGCGCTGGCACGAGGCGCACCCGCATGG
>SZPD01000134.1 GCA_030263515.1 Anaerolineae bacterium CFX9
GAAGAAATGCCGCTCGCCCTTCCGCCCGGCTGCGCTCGAACATGGCGGCAATGGCATCCACACCGGACATGACATCAACGGTCATCGCTTGCTTCCTCTCTCGCGTTCAGCGCGCTGATCACCATGTCGAGGTCTTTGTCGCCCCGCCCAGACACGTTGACGATCATGATCGAATCCCGCGGCATGGATGGGGCGCGCCGGATCGCCTCAGCAACGGCATGCGCACTCTCCAACGCCGGGATGATCCCCTCAAACCGGCTCAGAGTCATCAGGGCATCGAGCGCCTCATCATCCGTTGCGCTGGTGTAATAGGCGCGTTCAGCATCGCGCAGATAGGCATGTTCCGGGCCTACGGACGCATAATCGAGGCCGGCAGAAATGCTGTGCGTGTTGACGATCTGTCCGTCAGCATCCTGCATGACGAATGAGCGCGTCCCCTGCAGTACCCCCGGACGCCCGATCGCCTGATCGCCGAAGCGCGCCGCATGCATGCCGGAAGACAGCCCATAGCCGCCTGCCTCGACGCCGATCAGCTCAACATCATCATCACGAAAGGCGTGGAACAAGCCGATCGCGTTGCTGCCCCCGCCAACGCAGGCGACACAGACATCCGGCAGCCGGCCGGTGCGCTCAAGGATCTGCTCGCGGGCTTCGACGCCGATCACGCTCTGAAAATCGCGGACGATCATCGGGTACGGGTGCGGCCCCAGCGCCGAACCGAGCAGATAGAACGTCGTTCGGACATTAGTCACCCAGTCGCGGATCGCCTCGTTGATGGCATCCTTGAGCGTCTTGCTGCCGCTCTCGACCGGGACGACCTTGGCGTTCATCAGCTTCATGCGAAAGACGTTGGGCTGCTGGCGCGCCATATCGACGCTTCCCATATAGACAATGCATTCCAGACCGAGAAGCGCGCACGCGGTGGCGCTTGCAACACCATGCTGCCCTGCGCCGGTCTCTGCCACGATCCGGCGCTTGCCCATGCGCTGGGCAAGCAGCGCCTGCCCCAGCGCGTTGTTGATCTTGTGTGCGCCCGTATGCGCAAGATCCTCGCGCTTCAGATAGATCTGTGCGCCGCCGAGATATTCCGTGAGACGCGCAGCATACGTCAGCGGCGTGGGTCGTCCGGTATACGTGCGCTGAAGATCGGCGAGCTGCTGGTGAAACGCCGGATCCGCCATCGCCTCCCTGTAGGCGGCGATCAGCTCATCAAGCGCCGGGACCAGCGTCTCTGGCACAAAGCGCCCGCCGTAATCGCCAAAATAGCCGCGCTCGTCGGGGACGCTCGCCGTGCCAACCCGAATGTAAGGTGCAGTGTCTGTCATGATCGTCTCTCAATTCTGCTGCACTATCGCACGCTTCGCCGCCTCAATAAAGGCGCGCACTTTTTCAGGATTCTTGCGGCCGGGGCTGGATTTATCCTCTACGCCGCTGGCGACATCCACTCCCCACGGTGAAACCGCGGCGATGCGCTCAGCGACATTTTCCGGCGTCAGTCCGCCGGCCAGCATCAGCCGAGGGACACGCGCCCTGACCGCCAGCGCAATTTCGGCGCTTGCCTGCTCACCCGTGCCCCCATACAGCGCCGGATGATAGGCGTCCACCAGGAGCGAAGGAATGCGCTCATCCAGCGGGAAATTCGCCGAAAAGTAGGCAGCATCCTCAATCGCCTGCTGCACATTCTGAGGTCGGATCGCCTTATAGGCTGTGCCATGCAGTTCGCGAACCATCTCGACACTCTCGTCACCGCTGAGCTGCGCGAAACGAAAGCCGACCTGCTCCATGATCACCGAAATCCTGCCGACAGGTTCGTTCACGAATAATCCCACAATGACTGGCGCGCCCGTGCCAAAACGACTGCGCAAGCCCTCCGCCATATGCAGCGCCGTCTCTGGCGTCACAAAACGCGGGCTTTGACGATAAAAATTGAAGCCCAGCAGATCCGCGCCGGCTTCTGCCGCCATGATGGCATCATCCAGCGACGTGACGCCGCAAATCTTGACGCGCACCATCAGGTCACCTTCCGGGTCGTGGGCTGGCTGCTGAACAGGCGCACCTGCTCTCCGATATCACCCGCGCGTACCAGTCCTTCACCGATCAGGACGGCATTGGCTCCGGCTTCTGCCATCCGGCGGACATCGGCGACCGAGCGAATGGCACTTTCTGCCACCAGGGTGACCGACGAGGGAATCCACTGCGCCAGCCGCACTGTGGTGTTGAGGTCTTCGTGAAACGTACGCAGATCGCGATTATTGACGCCAATGACAGCAGCTCCCGCTGCCAGCGCGCGCTCAAGCTCACGCTCATCATGCACCTCTACCAGCGCGGTCATCCCCAGCCCGGTGATGAGGGCGTGAAGATCGCGCAGGACAGCATCTTCCAGCACGGCGACGATCAGCAGCATGGCATCCGCCCCGGCAGCGCGCCCTTCGTGGATTTGCAGTGGGTCGATGATGAAATCCTTACGCAGGACAGGCAGGCTGACACCGCTGCGCACCTGACGCATGTGTTCCAGAGAACCACGAAAGAACTCTGCATCCGTCAGCACACTGATCGCCGCCGCCCCGTTGTCAGCATAGATGCGGGACAGATGGATCGGATCGAACGGGTCGATCAGCACACCCTTGCTCGGCGATGCCTGCTTGACCTCGGCGATCAGGGCGACGGTCTCCCGGCGGAGCGCGGCGGCAAAATCACGCGGCGGAGGCGCGTCCTCGGCGGCGCGTTTCAGGCGGGCAGCTTCAGGTCGCAGCAGATCGATCTCGTGAACCTTCTGCTCAAGAATTTTGTCCAGAATGGTGTCTGTGCGAATGTACATCAGTCGTTTACCACCGGCGCACCTGCCAGTTCCTGACTATACGCAATCAAGGCGTCGAGCTTCTGAACAGCCAGTCCGCTGTCGATCACGCCGGCTGCCCGACGAATGCCATCGGGCAGGTCGAATGCCACCCCCGCCGCCACCAGCGCCGCAGCGCTGTTCAGCAGCACTACATCCCGTTTGGCATCGCGGATATCCCCCGTCAGGACACCCCGAAGAATTGCCGCGTTGGTCATGGCGTCATCGCCGAGCAGTTCGGAAATGTGTGCGCCGCGAAAACCGAGTTCTTCCGGCGTGATCGTGAACGTGCGCACGGCCCCATCCACGTAATGGCTGACGTGGTTGGGCCCCGTGGTCGTGAGTTCATCAAGCCCGCCATAGCCAGACACGACCATAGCAGATTTTGCGCCGAGCGCGCCCAGCACATGCGCCAGCATATCGGTCAGATCAGCAGCGAACACGCCCATCAACTGGCGCTGTGCCCCGGCGGGATTAGTGAGCGGCCCCAGAATGTTAAAAATGGTCCGGACGCCCATCTCGCGTCGGGGGCCGATGGCATGTTTCATGGCGGGATGCAGCCGGGCAGCAAACAGAAACCCGATCCCGATCTCGTCTACGCACCGCCCAACCTGCTCCGGGGTGAGATCGAGATTGACGCCGAGCTGCGCCAGCACATCAGCGCTGCCACATTTGCTGCTGGCGGCACGATTACCATGTTTGGCAACCCGAACGCCCGCGCCTGCCGCCACAAACGCCACGGTGGTACTGATGTTGAACGTACCACTCTTGTCCCCTCCTGTACCGCAGGTATCAAGCAGTTCCGCCTGATCGAGCGATACCGGAACGCGGTGCGAGTTGCTCCGCATGGCGCGGGCGCTGCCGATGATCTCATCCTGCGTTTCGCCCTTCATGCGCAGCCCCATCAGATAAGCGGCAATCTGCGCCTGAGTGGCATCCCCGCTCATGATCTGGTTCATAACGGCTTCGGCTTCTTCCTGCTGCAAATGACCAAAGCGACTGACGATATCGATTGCACGCTGGATATCCATCACCCTACCCTGCCCGCACAGCTACAACTGGCACAGTGACATCAAGAAAATTCTGGAGAATCTGTTTGCCGTGCGGAGTCAGAATGCTCTCAGGATGAAACTGAACGCCATACACGGGAAATTCCCTGTGTCGCAAGCCCATGATCTCATCCTGATCCGTCACCGCTGTCACACGCAGAACATCCGGCAGCGTCTCCGGCTCAACAATCAGGCTGTGATAGCGCGTCGCCTCGAAAGGATTCGGCAGCCCATTGAACATCGGATCGCCCTGATGGTAGATCAGGCTGGTTTTGCCATGCATCAGGCGGGCAGCGCGCCGGACGACGCCGCCATAAACCTGCCCGATGCACTGATGCCCCAGGCACACGCCGAAAATCGGGGTTGAAGGCGCAAGCTCGCGGAAGATATCCAGCGAGACGCCGCTGTCGTTCGGATCGCCCGGTCCCGGCGAGATCAGGATACGTGAGGGAGCCATTATACGGATCTCATCGAGGCTGATCTGATCGTTGCGTGCCACCTGAATTTCAGCGCCCAACTCGCCCAGATACTGAACGATGTTGTAGGTGAAGCTGTCGTAATTATCGATGACCAGAATCATAAGGTTTAGCCTTCCTCAATCTCGTTCACAGACTGCGATGGCAGCCCTTCCAGATGGCTCAGGTCGTTATCAGCGATGAGACGCCAGTCGCCCCCTGCATCGCGATGCAGCGTGGTCACCGAGGTATTGCCGATATCGACCGCATACGGATCGTATCCGGGCACGATCTGCGTCAGCAGCACCTTGATAGCTGTCGTATGCGACAGGATGCCGACGGTTTCTCCCTGTTCACTGGCAACAATTTCAGCAAAGGCTTCCTGAACCCTGCGCAGCACCTGCGCCCGTGATTCTCCGGATTCGATCTGATAATTCATCGAGTCCGCACGCATGGCGCGATACTCTTCGGGATACCATGCGCGCATCTCGTCAAGCGTCAGCCCTTGCCACGCGCCAATATTGCGCTCGCGCAGACGGCGATCGGGAATGGGCGGACGGCTCAGATGAGCGGCGAGGATCTCGGCGGTTTCCAGCGCACGCCTGAGATCGCTGGTATAAAGGGCAGACAAGCCGATATTGCGGATAAATTTCGCCAGGGCCTGCGCCTGCTCGCGCCCATGCGCGTTGAGAGGCGCTGCGACCCAGCCCTGCCAGCGTCCATAACGATTCCAGTCAGTTTCGCCCGGACGAATGAAAATGATGCGTTCCAGCGACATTACACCACCCTTTAACCGTTTTAATCAGGACAAGCCCTGCTCGGCGTGAGTGACCGCCTGCATGAGCGCCTTCGCCTTGTTGATCGTCTCTTCAAATTCACGTTCCGGCACGCTGTCCGCAACGATGCCAGCGCCAGCCTGAATGTAGAGTGTGTCGCCTTTCATGACTGCCGCGCGGATCGTGATACAGGTATCCATCGAGCCGTCAAAGCTGAAATAACCCACAGCGCCGCCATACATCCCACGGCGGGTTCCTTCGAGTTCCTCGATGATCTCCATGGCGCGGACTTTGGGCGCTCCGCTCAATGTCCCTGCGGGAAACGTCGCGCGCAGCAGATCAAAGGCGTTCATGGAAGCCCGCAGATTGCCCTCGATGTTGCTGACGATGTGCATCACGCGCGAGTAGCGCTCGATGTACATCATGTCTGTCACGCGCACCGTCCCGTAATCACACACGCGGCCGAGGTCATTGCGCCCCAGATCGACCAGCATGACATGCTCGGCACGTTCCTTGGGATCGTTGAGCAGTTCTTCTGCCAGGCGGCGATCTTCTTCCACCGTCGCGCCGCGCGGGCGCGTCCCCGCAATCGGACGATTGGTGGCGATCCCATCCTCATAGCGAACCATCATCTCCGGGGATGCGCCGATGAGCGTGAAATCGTCTCCAAAACGCAGGAAGAACATGTAGGGCGAAGGGTTCTGCGCCCGCAGCGCCCGGTAGATCGAGAGCGGGGACGCCTGTGTTCGCCGCCTGAAGCGCTGAGAGAGGACGATCTGGAAGGCATCGCCCGCCGCAATGTATTCCTTGGCTTTGATGACGTTGGCTTCGTACTGGGACTGGGTCTGGTTGGAAGCGATCTCGACCTCTGCCGGCGCAGGCTGCATGATGGCAAGCTGGGGCAGCGGCTGCCGCAGCGCATCGATCATGGCATCGATGCGTGCCACGGCGTCATCATAGGCGGCATCAGGATCGCCCGTGTTGTGCGCGTTCGCCAGCACGATGACCTGATGTTTGGCGTGATCGAAGATCACCAGGGTATCCACCAGCATGAAGGCGATATCCGGAACATCGACTTCTCGCTCGGCCGTGGCGGGCAGCCGCTCCAGGAAACGCACTGCATCGTAGGCGACACAGCCGACAGCGCCGCCCACAAAGCGAGGCAGACCGTCCAGGACGACGGGCTGAACGCGCTGAAACTCGCGCTCGACCACTGCCAGGGGATCTTCGCCGGGCTGAAGCGAGAAACGCTCCACCGATCCGTGCAGCGTGCGCGTCACTTCCCGGTCACGAACGCTGATCACGCCTTTAGGATTGACGCCGAGAAATGAATAACGCCCGACCTGTTCGCCGCCTTCAACGCTTTCCAGAAGAAACGAGTGATCGCCGAGCTGGCTGAGCTTCATGTAGACGGAAACGGGTGTTTCGAGATCGGCGAGAAGATACTTGTAGACAGGTACGAGGTCGCCGCGTTCGAACAGGCGGTGAACCGCCTCGCGGCTGGGCAGCACATCGGTTCGTTCGGTATTGAGCGCTGGTGTGAGCACCGGACTTTCCTCCCCAAACAAGCAAAAACCCCACTCATCTCAAGGACGAGAGGGGTTTCCCGTGGTGCCACCTTGATTTCCGCCCTCGCCTGATGAGCAGGGGCAGACGCTCAATTCAGAGTACGGGCTTTCGCCGATACTCCGCGCCTGGATAACGGGTGCGCCATCCCGGCGGCAGCTACGCATGCCTGAAGCACTTCACCACCGCGACTCGCTGGTCCATTCCACATCCGTTCATGTATCGCCTTCGCAGCTACCGGCGACTCTCTGGGACATGACCGCTGATGTGTACTCGTCCAGGTCAACGTCATTCCATGTTGGGTTTGTATCATACAGAGTAGCGAGGTTTCTGTGCCTTGTCAAGCAGTGTTTTCGCCTGAGATGCCGCGAAATCCCGCTTCGTGTATACTTGTCTCTGTAAGCACAGAATTTCTACACAACGAGGATGGAGTCGTGCTGACGAACCGCGCCATTGCCGATATGTTCGAAACGATCGCCGATATGCTGCAAATTCAGGGCGAGATCATTCACCGCGTCATGGCGTACAAGAACGCGGCAGAGTCCATTCGCGATCTCCCCCGTGATCTGCGGGCTTACGCGGCTGAGGGATCGCTCGAAACCATCCCGTTTGTCGGCAAGATCATCGCAGAGAAGATCACCGAACTTCTGGAAACCGGCAGGCTCGATTTTTACGAGAAACTCTCTCAGGAAGTTCCTCCCGGTGTCGTCGAAATCCTGCACATCAACGGCGTCGGCCCCAAAAAGGCAAAGCAGTTCTGGGACGCCGGCATCACCACCGTCGATGCGCTGGAAACCGCCGCGCGCGAAGGCCGGCTTCGATCGATGAGCGGGATGGGAGCCAAAAGCGAACAGAAGATCCTTGAAGGTATCGAGTCTTTCAGACGCCGCGCCGCCAACCCCCGTTTCCCGCTCGGCGTTGCCCTGCCCGCTGCTGAGTCCATCCTGGAGCGGCTGCTGAAGCTTCCCGGAGTCGGCAAAGGATCGGTGGCGGGGAGCCTGCGCCGCGCCAAGCCAACGATCGGCGATGTCGATCTGCTGGTCACGGCAGACGACGCCGCGCCGATCATGGAACACTTCGTCCACATGGATGAAGTGGCGCGCATTCTGGCGCAGGGAGCCAGCAAAAGCTCGGTTGAACTTCACAACGGCTTGCAGGTCGATCTGCGCGTGCTGCCCGCCGAACGCTGGGGGACTGCGCTGAGCTATTTCACAGGCAGCCAGGCGCATAATATTCACCTGCGCGAACTGGCGCTCAAGCGCGGGCTGAGCCTGAACGAACACGCCTTCACCCCTGAAAACGGCGGAGACGAAATCCTGTGCGCCACTGAAGAGGAGGTCTATGCGACGCTCGGACTGCCATGGATACCGCCGGAAATCCGTGAAGACTGGGGAGAGATCGAGCGTGCGGCGGAAAAAGCCCTGCCGCATTTGATCACGCTGGAGGATATTCACGCCGATCTGCACATGCACACGACATGGAGCGATGGCACAGCGAGCATCCGCGAGATGGCAGAGGCAGCCCGCGCCCGTGGACGGCAGTTCATTGTGATCACCGATCACTCTCGCAGCGCAGCCATTGCAGGCGGCTTGAGCATCGAGCGTCTGCTGGAACAGCAGCAGGAAGTGCGCGCGGTTGATGCAGAGATGCGCCCGTTCCGCGTCTTTCATGGTTCCGAAGTCGAGATCAGGGCGGACGGAGAACTGGATTTCCCGGATGACATTCTGGCGCAGCTCGATTTTGTCGTCGCATCGCTGCATACCGGGCTGCGGCAGCCACGGGAACAGGTGACCGCACGGCTGATCCGCGCCATCCGCAATCCACACGTGGATCTGATCGGTCATCCGCGCGGTCAGCTCATCCCGGATCGGGAAGGCGCAGATCTCGATATGGATGCTGTCTTTGAAGCCGCCAGAGCGCATGGCATTGCGCTGGAGATCAATTCGAATCCCGCACGGCTCGATCTGGAGGCACAGTACGCCCGGCGCGCGGTCGAGCTGGGTATTCCGATCGCGATCGATACTGATGCTCACGCCGTCCACGAGATGGATCTGCTGCGGTTTGGCGTCATGACTGCGCGCCGCGGCTGGGTGACGCCGGAATCGGTGCTCAATACCTGGCCGCTGGAAAAGTTTGAAACCTGGATTCGCTCGCGAGGAACTGACTGATGTCTGAACGTCCCTTGCCCCCCAACCCGGATAATGGTGGCTCGCAGCGCACATCACCACAGCCTGCATCGCGAACGGGTCAGATTCCCCCTGCCCCGCCGCCGATACCGGGCAGCCTGCCGGGACGCCCGCCTGTCCCCCCGCCGGGTCAGGGACACGTGCGCAGCCATCCAGCCAGCGAACGGCGTCGAAAAAGCGCCGGCCGGCGCTCATCGCTGGGCAGCGGACTATATCTGCCATGGTGGTCGATCCTGCTCATGCTGGGCACTGTTGCCGTGGTCGCTATCAGCATTGTGGGGCTGGTCTTTCTGCTGGGCGGAAATATCCCACCGGACAGCGATCCGCGCATCATCATCGTGACCGCGATGCCAACACAGCCGGATACGTACACGCTTGAACCCGGCGCGCCGACACCGACCAGCCCACTGCTGCCGGCTCAGGGGGTAGCGCCGGGAGCGCTGCCGACCTTTGCGCTTGAGGGGCCCACCCTGCCGCCAGTCATTCTCTCGCCGACGCCGCGCACGATCAATATTGACTCGATCATCTCGATCACCGACACAGACGTGCGCCTGCGCGATGTCGCCGGTCTGAACAGCAATGTGCTGGCATTCCTTCAGCGCGGCGAACGGTTCCGTATCATCGGCGGGCCGCAGCGCGCGGATAACCTGACATGGTGGCAGGTCG
Organism: Anaerolineae bacterium CFX9; assembly: GCA_030263515.1. Classification (GTDB taxonomy): domain Bacteria; phylum Chloroflexota; class Anaerolineae; order Aggregatilineales; family Phototrophicaceae; genus Flexifilum. The sequence goes on from SZPD01000134.1 coordinate 9,535, forward strand.
TCGCCATCAGCGACCCCAGCCGAACGGGTTGGGTCGCATCGAATTTCCTGCAGCTTGAAGACTAAACAGTCACGCCGTGGAGTAACATCATGCCGATCGACCTGCAAACCGCCGAACAGCGCGCCGCTGAACTGCGCGAGCAGCTCAACGAACACAGCTATCGCTACAACGTGCTGAACGCGCCGACGATCACAGACGCAGAGTACGATGCCCTGTTCAACGAACTGCGAGCGCTGGAAGCCGCTTTCCCGCAGTTGATCACGCCGGATTCGCCAACCCAGCGTGCGGGAAGCGACCTGACCGAAGATTTCCCGAAAGCGCGCCACCCGGCCCCAATCCTCAGCCTGGGGAATGCCTATACCATTGACGAGCTGATCGCGTGGGAAGAACGCAATCTGAGGCTTCTGCCAGCAGGCACACAGCTTTCGTATACGCTGGAGCCGAAGCTGGATGGACTGACCGTTGTGCTGACGTATGAAAACGGGGTGCTGGTGCAGGCTGCAACGCGCGGCAACGGCGAAACAGGCGATGTCGTCACCTCCAATATCAGGACGATCCGCTCGATCCCTCTGCGCATTCCCACACGCCGGGAAGCCGGCGCACCACCCGCGCGCCTGGTCGTGCGCGGCGAGGTGCTGTTCCTCAAGAAAGACTTTGAAGCCGTGAATCAGGCGCAGATCGCGCAGGGGCTGCCAGTCTACATCAATGCGCGCAATACCGCCTCAGGAACCCTGAAACAGAAAGATTCCCGCATTACCGCCAGTCGCCCGCTGTCCGCCTATATCTACGCGATTGTCGACTCAGATGGGATTCTGCTGGATAAGCAGTGGGATATGTTGGAATACCTGCGGGATATGGGGTTTGCCGTTGCGCCGAATTCGGCATTCTATCCCACGCTATCCGACGTTATCCAACAGATACCCACGTGGGAATCCAACAGAAACCAACTGGAATATGAAATCGACGGCGTGGTGATCAAGGTCAATGACCTACGCATCGCTAATGAACTGGGTGTGGTGGGAAAGGATCCGCGTGGCGCGATCGCCTATAAGTTCCCCGCACAGGAAACCTCAACGCGCGTGCTTGATGTCATTCACACCGTCGGGCGAACGGGTCGCGTCGTGCCAACCGCCCGGCTGGAGCCGGTATTTCTCGGCGGGGTGACGGTCAGCAATGCCACGCTGCATAACTACGCTATCACCGAAGCGCTGGATATTCGCATCGGCGATCGTGTGGTTATCAAGCGCGCGGGCGATGTGATCCCGAATGTCGTCGGTCCGATCATCGAAGCCCGAACAGGCAGTGAGCAGCCAATCCGCCCGCCGGAACACTGCCCTTTCTGCAGCACGCCGATCGTGCGGCCGGAAGGCGCGGTCGATTATTTCTGCCCGAATCCATACTGCCCGGAGCGTGTCTATCGACAGGTCGAATTCTTCGTTTCCCGCTCAGGGCTGGATATTGAGGGATTGGGTGGGCAGACGGTCAAAACGCTGATCGATCAGGGACTGATCCGTGACGAGGCAGATATTTTCTACCTCAAGCCTGAGCAGTTATACGATCTTGAAGGATTCAAGGACAGGAAAGTCAGCAAGCTGATGAGCAGTATTGACGCCGCCCGCCAGCGCCCCTTTGCGCAGGTCTTGACCGCGCTCGG
>SZPD01000555.1 GCA_030263515.1 Anaerolineae bacterium CFX9
TGCGGCTGTAGTAGTGGTCGGCGATCTGTCCGGTTTGGGCGCAGGCTGCACGGTCGGCGAAAGTCTCGACAGCGCCAGCCTCAGACTCCCCGGCTCACAGCAGGCGCTGATCGAGTCGATTCATGCCACCGGAACGCCGGTTGTGCTGGTGCTGGTCACGGGCAGACCCTATGACCTGTCGTGGGCGGATGCACACCTGCCCGCAGTGATCGAAGCCTGGTTCCCGGCGCAGGAAGGCGGCAATGCCATTGCCGATGTCCTTTTCGGCGATGTCAGCCCAAGCGGCAGGCTGCCGATCTCATTTCCGCGCTCAGTGGGGCAGCTTCCCGTGTTCTACAACCACAAACCTTCCGGCGGACGGTCACACTGGCAGGGGCAGTATATCGACTCGCCCAGCACACCGCTGTACGCCTTTGGGCACGGATTGAGCTACACCCGCTTCAGCTACAGCGATCTGCGCCTGAGTGAGACGGAGGTATCCCCCACCGGCAGCGTCACGGTGAGCGTCCGCGTGACCAATACCGGCGATCGCGCTGGAGAGGAAGTAGTTCAGCTCTACGTGTCTGATCCGATCGCCAGCGTGACGCGCCCGGTGAAACAGTTGAAGGGCTTCGCGCGGGCTGCGCTCCAGCCGGGCGAGACGAAAACGGTGCGTTTCGATCTCGATGTGCGCCATCTGGCATTCTACAACGCGGATATGCAGTTCGTGGTTGAACCGGGTGAAATTGGCGTGCTGATCGGCGCATCGTCGGAGGACATCCGGGCACAGGCATCGTTCACGATCGTGGGCGAAGTCACACCTGTCGAGCAGGTCTTCACGACCCGCGTGAGCATCGAATAAGCCGCACGGACGACGGCGGCATCGCACCACATACATCATTGAGTGAGACGGACAAGAGGACATGTTCCTGAGACTTTGTGCTGCCTTATTTCTGGTACTGGTTCCGTATATGAACAGCATGGCTCAATCTCAGCCGCCGCAGGGCGCATTCTTCACCGGCAGCTATCCTAACCTGCTCAGCGAGTGGGGGCTGAGCGATGAAGAGATTCAGACGCGGATCGATCAGGCGTGGAACATGCTGTTCTACGGCAGCGATCACACCCAGCGCGTTTATTATCCCGTCGGCGATGATATGGCGTATATCCTCGATGTGAATAACGGCGATGTCCGCAGCGAGGGGATGTCTTATGGGATGATGATCGCCGTCCAGATGGACAGGCAGGAAGAATTTAACCGCCTGTGGAACTGGGCAAAAACGTATATGTACCGTGCCGAAGGTCCTTACGCCGGCTATTTCTCGTGGCAGAACGCGCCCGACGGCAGCATCATGGATTCCAACTCTGCGCCTGATGGCGAGACGTGGATGGTGACGGCGCTGTTCTTCGCCGCTGCGCGCTGGGGGAATGGCGAAGGTATCTACGACTACGAAGCAGAAGCCAACGCAATCCTGCACGCCATGCTGCACAAGAACGAGCAGAATACCAACGTCGTCAATATGTTCCACCCGGAACACCGGATGGTCGTGTTCGTCCCCGCGATCGGCGCGATCAGCCAGTTCACCGATCCGTCATATCATACGCCGCATTTCTATGAGCTGTGGGCGCGCTGGGCGGCACAGGATAACGCATTCTGGGCAGAGG
>SZPD01000135.1 GCA_030263515.1 Anaerolineae bacterium CFX9
GTCGTGCTGGTGAACACGGGCGCGCCGCCTGCCGGTGCACTGCCGGGCGCGCAGACCGCGCCCGCCGCTGCTGAAATTTCGCTGGCAGACTGCTGGGTGAGGACGAACTACCTGCTCAACCTGCGCGCCGCGCCGACCACCGAGAGCGCCGTGCTGACGCAGGTTCCATTTGAGACGATGCTCCAGGCGACGGTGCGTTCCGGGGCATGGCTGCGCGTGACGTATGGCAGCGATACCGGCTGGCTGAACGAAGCGTATCTCGCGCTGGTGGGAAGCTGCGGGTAAAGGAAAACAGTGGAGATAAACAAGCGACCGGCACAAAGATGTGCCGGTCGTTCTTTTTCAGCCTGAACTGATCATCGTCAGCAGCATGACGAGCGGCGTTCTGGCGCGGATGCTGTGTCTGAGGTGCGGCGGCATGGCGATCCAGCAGCCCGCGCCCAGCTCATGCACGTCATCGCCGAGTGTGACGGTCGCCTCGCCGCTGACGATCTCGATGATGGCCGTCTGGCTGGAGGTATGCTCCGAGAGTTCCTGCCCGGCGTCAAATCCGAACGCGATCGCGCGGAGCTGATCGGTTTTATAGAACGTGCGGCTGACGATACTGTCCGGCGGGATCGACTCGATCAGCGCGGAGAGCTGTTCGACGAGATGGTATGAAGCGGTCATCGGGTGACTCCTTCCTTGATGACGGATGGCAGCGCGATCGGTTTGATGCGCGGCCAGATCAGGGTGAGATAAGCGAGGATTGCTGCCAGCCCGCAGATGCGCCCGGCGATCATCAGGACGTCGTGATCGAACCAGCCGCCCAGCCCGGCGATCAGCACGCTCAGGTTGATCAGCGCAAAGCTCAGCCAGCCGAGCCACGTCCGCCCGTAGCGCCGCGCACCTGTGAAACGCGGCAGCACCCAGTAGGCGATCCCCATCACGAACTGGATCGTCCAGCCAAAGATCATGATCTCGATGTGCGGCGTGAGCAGTTTCCACGTCCAGCCATAAATCGGGATACCCTTGTGATGCAAAAGCAGTGAACCGAACAGAAAGCCGATCCCCATCTGGATCAGCGCGGCGCGCACCAGCCAGACGCTCAGTTTGGGCATTGTCAGCGCTCCCTGATGCGGCTCCACGTATTGAAGATGAAGCCCCAACCCGCCAGCAGCAGAAGCAGGGATGCCGCCGCCAGCACCCATCCAAGCCTGGCCTGTGGGGCAAGCACAACTGCCGGCTCGCCAACAGCGCGCAGAAGCAGGCCGATGTTGAGCGAGATCAGCACTCCCCAACCGACTTTTTCACTGCGGCGCGGCTGATCTTTGGAATACTTCGGGAACATCCAGTAGCCGATCCCCATGATGATCTGCGTCACCCAGCCGATGAAGATGAAATGCAGGTAGACGGGCCGCAGCGTCTGCACACTCGACGAGATGCCCGTCACCGGCTGGAGCAGCAGCAGCGTCCCCATCAACAGCGCGGCCGCGAGATAGATCATCCCCAGTTTGATGAACCAGCGTGATAATTTCGGCATGCTTACCCTTTCCTGAACAGACAGCCCCAGCATAATGACCGGCGCGCCGGGATGCCTTCGGCTGGCTGAAGTCAGGCGGATCGGGTGAGATTTGTCATGTTGAAAGAGGATCTTCTTCCGGGGAAAGGCTGACCGGTCGGCTTACTCTGAGGGGTGCGCCGCAGACTCAGCGCTCTCGTCGGGGAGGACGATGGTAAAGGTACTTCCCCGTCCCGGCTCACTGGCAACTTCCAGGCAGCCGCCGTGCAGCTCGGTGATCCGGCAGGCGATCGTGAGACCGAGACCAAACCCTGGCGATGTATGGGCATGATCGACACGGAAGAAGCGATCGAAGATGCGCTTCTGGTCTTCCTCGGCGATGCCGATGCCTGTATCGCTGATCGCGATCTTCAGTCTGTCTGCCTGCCGCTCTGTTCGGATGGTCAGTGTCCCGCCCTCAGGCGTAAAGCGCTGAGCATTGTCGATGAGCTGATTAACGGCTTCCCGCAGCCACGCAGGGTCAGCCCGGCATGAACCGACATTTTCGTCCAGATGATAGACCACGCGCAGCGGGCTGTCTTCGCCCAGCGTTTCCGCCGCTATCCGGCGCACCAGGGCGTTGATGTCTACCTGTTTGTGCTCCAGCGTGACGCCGCTGTCAAGCTGGGAAAGCGTCACCAGAGTGGAAACCAGCCGCTTGATACGGTTGACCTGAAGCTCGATCTGCTCCGTGCGCTCGGCACGGCGCGTCGGATCGTCCGTGCGGCTCAGCAGATACAAGCCCGTCTGGATACTTGCCAGCGGGGTCAGAAACTCGTGTGAGGCATCCCGAACGAACTGCGTCAGAATAGTGGAGCGCTCACGTTCCAGAGCCAGTTCAAATTCCCGCTCACGGGCGCGCTTGCGTTCGGTGATATCGCTCACCCGGATCAGGAAACGATTGTCATCGCCTAGCCGCACGTAGCGAATGTGCATATCGACCCAGATCAGGGTATTGGCTTTGGTGCGGCTCATCCATTCGAATGCCAGCGATCCCTGTTCCCTTGCCAGTCGGAAGCGTTCCAGCGCCTGCTCGCGCGTGTATGGCTCAAAACCCGCGCTGAACTGGTCGATCTCGCTGCTGCCGAGCATTTCCTCGCGGGTATAGCCGTAAATCTCGGCTGCGCGCTGGTTCGCATCGAGAATCGCGCCGGTTGCCGCATCACAGATGAAAAGGGCATCGGTCGATGAGTCGAAGATCGCCTGAAAGTAGACCAGGCTCTGGCGCAGTTCCTGCTCAAGACGTTTCTCAAAGGTCACATCGGTCAGGACAAGGATCTTTCCCTGCGCCGACTCGCGTCCATCCTGAAGGGCGGAAATTGTTCCGCGCAGGACAGCGCCGGTTTCAGCCGTCGAACCCGGAGCAACCGTGTATTCGAAGAACTTGTCTTCTGTCAGCCATTGACGCCACTGAGGAAAGAAGGTTTGTATCGGAAGCCCGATGAGATCGGCTGCCGAACGGTGGCCAGACTGCCTGAGAAGCTGAAGCGCCGAAGCATTGACATCGACAATGCGTTCCTGCGCATCGACGACGATGACCGCCTCGCTGAGCTGATCGACGACCTGGCTGCGAGCGACCGGAACCAGATCGAGCAGCCCGGTTCTGTAGAGCGAGTAGGCGATGATCAGCCCGGTCAGCGAAAACGAAAGCGGCGTGAGATCCAGCCCTTCCAGCGGGTTCAGCCCGATCAGGCTGATGATATTGCTGAACCACGGCAGCAGCGCCGCGATCAGCACCAGCGCCGCCTGCCGCCGAAAGACCGCGTGGGCACGCAAGACCGCCTGCGCCAGAAAAATGACGCTGATCAGCAGGAGCGTATACGAATAGATGATATGAAGCCAGAACCAGGGCCCGCCGTCAAAGATCACGCTCGACTCAGGTGTCTGCTTGCCCGCATAGAACAAGCCGTGCATGGGATCAGTCCATAACAGCAGCAGCGTGAGCAGCGGCTGGACGATCAGCAGCCCTCCGCGCCAGCCTGTGATCCAATGCTGCCGCCCGGTGAGGATCAGCGTGAATGCGAAGAATGCGCCGGGCACTGCAACAACGCCGAAATACGTCACGTTCAGCCAGAACAGGCGCATTTCCGTTGGTGAAACCCAGTAGATGGCATAGGTCAGCGCCCAGACGAACAGCGCGCCCATGAAGATCAGGACGGCAAAGCCACCGGGCACACGCCGCCTGCGCCAGACCAGAACAGCCGTGAAGATCGAGATGCTGGCGGCAAATGTGAGGAGTAAGGCGTAAACCAATGGGGATGCCTGCAAGATCGTCACCACAATAGCTGGATAAAACGCGCGGCAGAATCCCCCGCACAAAGCGTGACTGCTTCTGTCTTTTATCTTACTGACCACCGAGCTTAAGGATCATAAAGGTCAGTCTGCGCCATGACGCATTGTGAGAAGCGATCGCAGAGAACCAGATCTTCCTCCTGATCGGGGGTGACGACTCTCCTGTGAGCATGCTCTCGGTGGCAGCAGATCGCCTGCGCTATCCCCACAATGACTGATATTCTCCGGTAACAGGCGGGCGATCGATGTTCAGATGGCGATTCAGAGTCTGCCGGATGAACAGCGCTTCCGCCCCATTTTTCAGATCACCTGCCAGCCGCTTCTGTGTGCCATCGTGGAGCAGAGCAGACACCGCATAGGTGAGACGCCGGCTGCCCGCCGATGCGCCGCCGGTCTGGAATTCGTTAGCCACGATCTGCTGAATAGCGCTTCGCTCGACGGATTTGCGCTTCCACGGCAGCGGCGCATGAGTCACGGTTACCCGCTCCATATCGACGGTGAACCGCGTTCGGTTCAGAAGGGTGGCGAGCGCGAGATAAACGGCGATCAGGCCAACGATGCTCAGCGGAATGAGCAGAAATGCCTCGGAGGGATCCTCTGCGCGCTGAACCTGAAGCGTATAAAACACCAGAAATACATTCCAGATGGTGGCGAAGATGAGGATGCCGAGCGAGCGGAATGAGAGCCAGCGGCGCTCCATGATCAGGCGCTGCCGTCCTTCTTCCACGATCTGAATGTTGGCGGGTTTGGTGTGCATGTGAACCTCCTTGAGCTGGCAGGATGGCGAGACGATGATACTTGCTGTTTACTCTACGCGCCTTCCGTTGCAGAAGTGTGCCAGCGCCGTTGAGGAATATGCATCGATTCTGAGACGACAATCATACGCTGCCCGCGCCTGTCATTGATCGAATTGATTGACAAACTGGCAAACAGGGATTATGCTTTTTGCAAACGTTTGTAATTTCAGGGTGTGACTTTGCCATGCTGGTCAGCGGCGCACCCGTAGTTAATTACGTGTAAATTCACAACGATCGCGCCGCACTTTGCGTTGAGCAAGGTGATTTTTTGAGAGTAATTTGCAAACGTTTGCAAAATGACAAGGCTTTTTGCATGAACGAAGATCCCCGCCGCTCTGCTCCACCCACCATCATCGATGTCGCTCGCGAGTCGGGTGTTTCGTATTCCACTGTTTCGCGTGTGCTGAACGGGTATGAGTTCGTCAAGCCGACGACGCGCGCCAGGGTGCTTCAGGCAGCCGAAAAACTCGGTTACGTCCCCAACCCGCAGGCGCGCAGCCTGGCAGGCGGCCGCTCCAACCTGATCGGTGTGCTGGTTCCGGGCATCGATAACGGCTACATCAGTGAGCTGCTACGCGGGATCGACGAAGAACTGGCCAAATCAGACTACAACCTGATCGTCTATACCACCCGCCGGCAGACAGGGCGCGAATCCGTGTATGCAGCGACGATCATGAACGGCGCTGCGGATGGGCTGCTGCTGGTTGCGCCGATGATCTCCGCCAACTACATCTCGCTGCTGCGCGATCATCAGTTTCCGCTGGTGCTGATCGACCAGTCGGACATGACGGGCAAAAATTCGTTCGTCGATGCCACCAACTGGCAGGGCGCGTATGACGCCACACAGTACCTGATCCGGTTGGGACACCAGCGGATCGGCTTCATCGGCGGCTTGCAGGGGACAACCAGCGCGGCGGATCGCCTCGACGGTTATCTCACGGCGCTGGCTGATCACAATCTTCCGCAGGACAGCCGTCTGATCGTGCCTGGTCATTATGTCGAGCGCGGTGGATATGACGCGGCGCTGGCATTACTGGATATCTCCGACCGACCGACGGCGATTTTTGCAGCCAATGATCTCTCGGCATTCGGCGCGATGGAGGCGATTCAGCAGCGCGGGCTGCGCATTCCGGAAGATATTTCACTGGTTGGCTTCGACAATCTGCCTCAGGCGTCGCTGGTATACCCGAAGCTCACCACCATTCATCAGCCGCTGGAACAGATGGGGCAGGTTGCGGTCAAGATGCTGCTGGAGCAGATCCAGAACCCGGAACTGCCGCCGCGCCATGTCACGCTGGCGACGCAGCTCATCGTCCGCGATTCCTGTCGCCCGCTGACGCCGCAGAACTTAGGATGAAACGTATGCATTCCGGAAGGAGGTGATGCCCACGATCAAGAGTAATGCGCGCCTGACCGCGATCATGAACGATTTGTGCATGTCTTTAAAAAATTGAAGGAGAAATTAGGGATGAGAACGTACAGGCATTTGGTCACAGTGGCGCTGCTGATCGCGCTGCTTGCCCTTTCGGTCAATCTGGTGTCCGGTCAGGACCCGGTGACGATCCGCTGGTGGCATATTCAGACGAATGAGAATGAAGCCGCATTCTGGCAGAGCCTGGCCGATCAGTTTGTGGAAGCCAATCCGCATGTCACCTTCGAGATCACCATTCTGGAAAATGAAGCGTTCAAGTCGCGCCTGGTGACGGTGATGCAGGCGGGCGATCCGCCCGATCTGTTCCAGAGCTGGGGCGGCGGCGTCCTGTGGACGTTTGCGGAAGCCGGCCTGGTTCGCAACATCGCCCCCGAACTGGAAGGCGAATGGCGCGACAGCTTTGCGGCGCAGGCAGCCCTCGAACTTTACGGTCGTGATGGCGAATATTATGGCGTGCCCTGGTCCTGGGGTGCGGTCGGCATGTTCTACAACCGCGCGCTTTTCGAGCAGGCCGGTCTTGATCCGGATAATCCACCGCAGACATGGACTGAATTCCTCACCGCCGTTCAGGCGCTGAAGGATGCGGGGATCACGCCGATCGCCCTGGGCGAGCGCGACAAGTGGCCCGGTCACTTCTGGTGGGTCTACCTGGCAATCCAGCTTGGCGGCGAGCAGGCGTTCCTTGATGCCTACAGCCGTACCGGTTCCTTCACCGATGAGCCGTTCGTGCAGGCGGGTGAATATCTCCAGCAGTTGATCGATCTCCAGCCGTTCCCTGATGGCTATCTCGGTCTCGGCTATGGCGATCAGGCCTCACTGATGGGCAACGGACTTGCCGCCATGGAACTGATGGGACAGTGGGGTCCGAGCGTGCAGGCTGCCAACAGTGAAAGCGGCGAAGGTCTGGGCGAGAATCTCGGCTGGTTCCCCTTCCCGGCAGTTGAAGGCGGCGCTGGCAATCCCAATGACGTACTCGGCGGCGGCGATGGCTTCGCAGTCGGGGCCAACGCGCCGGACGAAGCGGTCGAGTTCCTGCGTTTCCTGACGAGTGCGGAAAATCAGCGCGCCGGCGCGCAGATCTGGATCGTCCCGGTCGTCAACGGCGTGGATGATGTCTTTGCAGACAACCCGATCCTGGCGCGCATCGTGGAAGCCCGCAACAGCGCTCCCTACTCCCAGCTCTACTACGATCAGTTCCTGCCGCCGGCGGTGGGCGCGATGGTGAACGATGCTGTGGAGGCGATCTTTGCTGGCGTCGCCTCACCGGAAGAAGCGGCCGCCATGATCGAAGAAGCAGCCGCACTTGAGCTGAGATAGCCTCGCATCTGAGGGTCAGAAGATGTGGAGATCAGCTCATTTGGCCGATGGTTGCTGGCATCTCCACATCTTCGTTCCAGCGCAGATCCTCAGATCCTACGCCGAAAGAAGTTTAACAAAGAGATTGTTTTCATGACAGCGATCCGGTTTCGCGTGCTTCCCCGGAGCAGGAGTCAGGTCGAGATCGACCGGCAGCGCCGGCAGATCAGCAAAGTGTTGATGATCAGCCTGTTCGTGCTGCCCGGCATGACCCTGTTCACCCTGTTCCTGCTGATCCCGATCGGGCAGTCTGCTGTGTTCAGCATGTACGATTGGAACGGCTTCGGTCCGCTTACGAATTTCGTGGGCACAGGCAACTATGAGCGGCTGTTCAACCACTCCATCTTCCACAGCGCGCTCTCGCACAGCTTCATCCTGATGACATGCTCGGTCCTGATCCAGCTTCCGATCGCGCTGGGGCTGGCGCTGCTGGTGGGGCGTGGCTCGCTGCCGGGCAGGAAGATCTTCCGCACCATCCTGTTCGTGCCGTTCGTCTTCTCGGAGATCATCACGGCGCTGATCTGGCTGTACGTGCTGCACCCGCAAAGCGGACTGATGAACACCGCCCTGGCGACGATCATCCCGGACTATCGACCGATCGGCTGGTTGGGCGAGCGCAGTCTGGTACTGTACAGCATCTTCGCCGTGCTGACGTGGAAGTACTTCGGTCTGTACATGATCCTCTACATGGCAGGGCTGCAATCCGTGCCCAGAGATCTGGAAGATGCTGCGCGTGTGGATGGCGCTACTGAGTGGAGTGTCCTGCGCCTGATCACGCTGCCGCTGATGGGCAGCACCATCCGTCTGACCGTCTTCCTGTCAGTGTTAGGTTCCTTCCAGCAGTTCGTACTGGTCTGGGTGCTGACGCAGGGCGGACCGGTGAACGCCAGCGAGCTGATCGCAACCTACCTGTTCAAATATGGCATCCAGCGGTTTGCGCTGGGCTATGGCAGTGCTGTTGCGGTCGTCCTGTTCGCCATCACGCTGGTGTTCTCGCTGGGTTACCAGCGCATCATCCTGCGGCAGGATTACTCGGTTGACTATACCTAGAGGCGGGCAACCATGACCAATCGACGGACATTTCCAGTCGCGCTCACGCTCAAGTATGCCGTGCTGATCGCGCTTTGCCTCGTCATCATGGGGCCTGTGCTCACTGCATTTCTCGGCAGCATCCGCACGACTGGCGAATTTCTGACCACCCCTTTCGGCCTGCCGCAGAACGGCATCCGCTGGGAAAACTATGAAGGTATCCTGACCAGCCCTTCCTTCTGGAACTCGCTCAAGAACAGCGTGCTGATCACGGCGGGCGTGACGGTGCTCAACGTCACGCTGGCAAGTATGCTGGCATTTATCTTCAGCCGTGTGGATTTTCGCGGGCGGGGGCTATTGTTCAACATCCTGTCGCTGGGGCTGCTCTTTCCGCTGGTGGTGGCGCTGCTGCCGGTGTTCATCCAACTGCGTCAGTTCGGCATGCTGAATACTCTGTGGGCGGTCATCCTGCCGCTGGTAACCTTCGGGTTGCCGGGCAGCGTGGTCATCCTGCGCGGCTTCTTCATCAGCATACCCTCCGAGCTGGAAGACGCGGCCTATATCGACGGCTGCACGACCATGAGCTTCTTCTGGCATATCCTGCTGCCGCTGGCACGCCCGGCGATCACGGCGGTCGCCGTCCTTCAGGTGATCGCGGGCTGGAACGAATACTTTCTGCCGCTGCTGGTGCTCAACGACGCCAATCTGTGGCCGCTTCCACTGGGCATCATGCAGTTTCAGGGTCAGTACGGCACAGACTGGGCGCGGGTCATGGCATACGTCACACTGCTGATCATCCCGGCCATTATCTTCTATCTGTTTGCTGAAAAATACATTGTGACGGGTCTGACGGGCGGCGAGCTGAAAGGCTGACACGCCGCGCCATCGCAAGCTATGTGAAGGCGAAACGAAATGGCGATCAATCGTGAAATTCTTCTGGATGGCGCACATCCTGTATCGGATCGCGTCACCCATCTGCTGTCGCAAATGACGCGCGAGGAAAAACTGGCACAGATCGTCGCCGTCTGGGTGACGCAGGTGCTGGATGACCAGCGCCAGTTTGACGAGACCAAAGCGCGGCAGGAACTGGCGCACGGGATCGGTCACATCACACGGGTGGCGGCGGCATCGTTCTCTGATCCGCAGACGAGCGCGCGCCTGGCGAATCGCATCCAGCGGTTTCTGGTGGAAAACACACGGCTCGGTATTCCGGCCATCGTCCATGAGGAGAGCTGCGCCGGATTCATGGCGCGCGGCGCGACGACCTTTCCACAGGCGATCGGGCTGGGAGCCGCATGGAACCCTGATCTGGTCGCAGAGATGACCGCTGTCATCCGCCAGCAGATCCGCGCCGCCGGAGGACATCAGGCGCTGGGGCCCGTGCTGGACATCACCCGTGAACCACGCTGGGGGCGCGTCGAGGAAACCTTCGGCGAAGACCCTTACCTGACCACACAGATCGGGCTGGCATACGTGCGCGGCATGCAGACGGAAGACCTCAGCCGGGGCGTGGCGGCGACGGCGAAACACTTCGTCGCTCATGGCTTGCCCGAAGGCGGCAGGAACTGGTCTCCGGTTCTCGTCGGCGCGCGCGAACTGAGAGAGGTGTTCGTCACTCCGTTCAAAGCAGTGATCGAAGCCGGGATCGGCTCGGTGATGAATGCCTACCATGAACTTGACGGCATACCGCTCGGCGGCTCGCGCGAGATGATGATGGATCTGCTGCGCGATGAGCTGGGCTTTGGCGGCGTTGTCTCGTCGGACTACTACACGCTGCGCACGCTGGTGGACTATCACCGCGTGGCGCGCGATGCCAGCGATGCCGCTCGGCTGGGTCTGGAAGCGGGCATCGATATCGAACTGCCTGCGCGTGACTGCTATGGAGAACCGCTGCGCCAGGCGCTGGAACGCGGCGACGTGAAGATGGATCTGGTCGATGCCGCCGTGGCGCGCATCCTGACGCTGAAATTCGAACTGGGGCTGTTCGAGCAGCCGTATGTGGATGAAGGCGTTGTGCTGACGGTATACAACACTCCGGAGCAGCTTGCCCTGTCGCGCAGGCTCGCGCAGCAGTCGATCGTGCTGCTCAAAAATGAGGGGGTGCTTCCACTGCCGAAAACGCTTCAGCGCATTGCGGTCATCGGCGAACACGCCAGCAGCGCACGCCTGCTTCAGGGGGACTATCACTACCCCGCGCATCTCGATCACATGGTTCACGCCAACGTCAGCCCGGACGCGCCGAATCCGCAGCAGGCAGCGCGCGCCGCGATCCGCTGGGATGAGCACCTGCCAGAAACCACAACCGTGCTGGAAGCGATACGCGCTGCCGTCTCGTCGCAGACCGAGGTACGCTATGCTCGCGGAGGCGGGCCCGGCAGCAGCGACACATCCGGCATCGAGGAAGCGGTGCGGGCTGCCACGGGCGCAGATGCGGCTGTAGTAGTGGTCGGCGATCTGTCCGGTTTGGGCGCAGGCTGCACGGTCGGCGAAAGTCTCGACAGCGCCAGCCTCAGACTCCCCGGCTCACA